>RFJX01000071.1 GCA_003694425.1 Gammaproteobacteria bacterium | reverse complement strand
TCCTGATCCAGGGCTTCTACAAGAACGACACGGTCCAGCCGCGGGTCATCATGGCCTACGACACCAGGGCCCAGGCCGGGGCGGTCGCCCCGCAGGTGGACTGGCTCATCTCCAACAACTGGCGCCTGGTCGCCGGCTTCAACTTCAAGTTCGGTACCGGTGCGCGTGAGTTCGACGACAACCGTTCTGCATGTCCCTATGCACCGACGATGCCTCCTCCATGTGGGGCTGCGCCTACGGCAAGTGCCGGTCTCGGTGGTTTCGAACCCCTTGGCCGCTTCCGCTCCGGCCCCATCGGCATGGCCCAGGAGGAGGATGAGTTCCAGATAGCCCTGCGCTATCGCTTCTGACCACAAGAAACCAGACGACGAGGTCACTGAAGATGCACAAGCGAATCAGCACTGTCGCGGCTCTGGTCCTGACGCTGGGCGCAGGGACGGCTCATGCGGTCGACGAGGCCGTGATCCAGAAGTCCTTCTATCCCTACAAGGACTGGACCCCCACCTTCGAGGGATACGAGCCCGGGATGGTCATCAACCAGGGCAACGTGGAGCAGTTCAAGCCGATCCTCGACGAGGCCCTGTACAAGTTCATCAAGGACGGCTGGGTCGAGGTCAAGACCGCCCCGACCACCAGCACGCCGCTCTCCGAGGACTACATCGAGGCGACCCGCAAGTACGCGGACCAGGTGAAGCTCAACCCCAACGGCACCCTGTCGGGCTATGTCGCGGGGCGCGCCTTTCCGCAGGAGCCCGATCCGAACGACCCCAAGGCGGGACAGAAGCTGGTCTGGAACTACCAGTACGGCTTCAATTCGGGGGATTCGGAGACCATCGAGCCCTTCTGGTGGACCTACCGTGACATCAAGACCGGCAAGGTGGAGCGGGTCCTGAAGTTCTCCTGGCACTTCATGAACTATGTCCACCGCGTGACCTTTCCCCCGAAACCGGCCTTCCCGGAATCGGAGAACCCCGACAAGATCTTCCGCGGCATCTACTCGCGGGTCCTGGAGCCTTTCGACCTGAAGGACACCCAGCTCCTCATCCACCGCTATATCGACGACACCAAGCGCGACGACGCCTGGCTCTATCTGGGTTTCCAGCGCCGGGTGCGGCGTCTGGCCACCGGACAGGTCACCGACGCCTTCCTCGGCTCGGACCTGATGATCGAGGACTTCGAGGGCTACAACGGCCGCGTCTCGGACTACACCTGGGAGTATGGCGGGACCCGCAACCTGCTCCTGCCCTTCTACTATCACAACGAGCAGGAGCTGGCATCGGTCCCGGAAAACGACCCGGACGGTTACAAGTTCGTCGATGTCCACGGCAAGGGCAACTGCTTCCCCAAGGTGACCTATCAGTTGCGCAAGACCTACACCCTGATCGGCAAACCGAAGGACCCCAATCACCCGATCGGCAAGCGGGTCATCAATCTGGATTCCCAGACCATGACCATGGCCAGCCTGGTCACCTACGACAAGAAGGGTGACATGTGGAAGTGGTTCCCCATCGGCAAGGCCTACTCGGAGAAGGGCCACCTGAAGGTGAACCAGGGCAAGGGCGTGTCGCTCGACGACTACGCCGTTCTGATCGACATCCAGGCCAACCACTGCACCACCCTGCAGTTCAAGAGCCAGATCACGGACGACGTGAACCAGCCGCGTCTCTTCTCGGTGCAGAACCTGCGCAAGGTCGGGCGCTGATCCACCTGCCGGGACCTCCCGGTCGAAGCCCCTGTCGCCCCCGCCTTCGGGCGGGGGCCTTCTTTTGGGCCTGAACGTGGCAGGATCCCACTGCCCATCGGCGCTGCAATCTTGATCAGAATTGCGGACCTGGAGAAGCGGACCCGGCTCCGGGCCGCCTTGCAGGGAATGGGCGGGAATCGCTCCGTTCAGACCGCCTTTCTCAGCGCGGCCCTGGCCGAGATGACCTCGGCCAGCACGGAAATGGCGATTTCACCCGGGGTCCTGCTGCCGATGGGGATGCCCACCGGGGCGTGGAGCCGGTCCAGGCTGTTGCCCTCGTCCAGGAGCTGCTCCAGCCGCTTTCTGCGTTCCGTGGCCGTCCTTTCCGAGCCGAGGGCACCGATATAGAAGGCGTCGGTCTCGAGCGCATCCATCAGCACCACATCGTCCAGTCTGGGGTCGTGGGCCAGGGTGATGATGGCGTTGTAGCGGTCGGAGAATCTCTCCCGTACCGCCTTCTCGATCGGCTCTGTCACCCGCTCTGTTCCCTCGACGTCCCAGCCGCGGAGGAATTCCTCCCGGAAGTCCCAGTAGAAGACCCTGAAGTCCAGGTTCCGGGCCAGTTCGGCGACCCGGCGTGAGACCTCTCCGGCACCGACGAGCAGCATCTGGTATTCAGGAACGAAGCCCTGAACCAGCCGTTCCTCATCGATGGAAAGGCCGGGTGTGCAGGTGAAGAATTCCAGTGCGAGCGCGCCGTCCGTGAGCGAGACCTGGCGTGCCACCGGTCTGCGCCCGGTGACGGCCTTCTCCAGGCGGGTCACGTGATCGATCACCTCCGGTGACGGGACCAGCCGCTCCACCACCAGCCGCAACCGTCCCCCGCAGGGCAGTCTGAAACGGGCGCGCTCCTCTTCCGTCTCGCCATAGGTGATTTGCAGAGGGGCGCCGGCCGGTCCCATGCGCCGGGTCAGCGAACCGTCCTCCATCTGGCGCACCAGGTCGCCTTCGATGCACCCGCCGGACAGTGAGCCCACGATCCCCTGGCCGGCGGAATAGGCCATCATGCTGCCCACGGGCATGGGCGAGGAGCCCCAGGTTGCGATCACGGTGCTGAGCCAGCATTCCCGCTGCTCCCCTAGCCACCTGCCGAGGGCACCGATTACCAGGGTATTGCTGTTACTCACGTACCCGAGCTCCTGTAGTGAAGGTCCTCCGTCAGGCCTCGCCCGTGGGAGGTCCCCTGAGTCGCTGATTTCATCCCGGATGCCTCCATGGAAGCCAGACATCATGGTCTTGCATGGTATGATCCATATCGATGTTCCGGACAGTACCGGCACACGATACAGGGAGCCGTCCCCGGCGAAAAGCGGGGATGGCGGCATTCGAGAGTTGGGGATATCGTTTGACCGTTTCCAGAGCCAGGGGCAAGTCGACGCTCAGCCGTGATGACTGGGTCAAGGCCGCATTCGAGACGCTCAACCGGGAGGGTATCGACCAGGTGCGGGTGGAGCCCCTTGCCGCCAGCCTCGGCGTGACCAAGGGCAGCTTCTACTGGCATTTCAGGAACCGGCAGGACCTCCTGGACGCCCTGATCGAATACTGGGAAAAGGAGATGACCCAGACGGTCCTCGACGCCGCCAAGGTCTTCCATGGCAGTCCCGAGCAGCGGCTGATCAACACCTTCAGGGAGATCATCAGCAAGGAGCGGACCAAATACGACCCCGCCGTCCGGCACTGGGCCAAATTCGATCCCAGGGTCCGCCAGGCGGTGGAGAATATCGACAAGGTTCGCCTCTCCTTCCTTCAGGGTCTGTTCCAGGATATCGGATATGACGCTGTGCATGCCGAGACCCGCGCCCGCCTCATGTATTACTACGTCATGGGCGAGAGCATCGTCACAATCAAGGAGCCCATGTCCAAGCGGTTGCGCATGCTGGATGAAAAGATCCGCATCATCATGCAGCCACTGAAGTCAGAAGAGACGTTACCGTCGGAATAGGGACATATCGCCCCCCGCATGTGACTATCGCATCCGCCGATGGGCCAGGAGGCGGATGGAAGCGATGACTCCCTGTGTGTTACGAAAACCGGCTTCGGTTTCTTCCCCACTCCTGCTGACCGGAGTCCCGCTCTTATTAATTAAATCCGCTCCCAATGGGGGCTGTTGAGGAACCCTTGAACTGGTGAATTCTGCCTGAGTACTTCATTGCACCAGGCTTGTTCAGATATTCATTCAATAC
>RFJX01000070.1 GCA_003694425.1 Gammaproteobacteria bacterium | reverse complement strand
GAGTGACACGGCATGGATGCCGTGTCGCGAGGCCCGGTCACCGGACGAAACCAGCGGAGCCTCGGAACCCGGAAAAGCCTCCCAGCAGCAGTTACGGGCTCTCATGGTTTGGAACACGAATTTAGGGCAGGGAGAATGGGCAGGCGATGACGGCGGAGCAGAAGCAGAAGGGGAGGGGTCGATGATGAACATTCTGGTGTACGCGGACAGCCTGAGCTGGGGCATCATCCCCGGGACCCGCAGGCGGCTGGACTTCGCCGACCGCTGGCCGGGGGTGCTGGAACGCAGGCTCGACGCCGGGGGGGACGGCGTGCGGGTGATCGAGAACTGCCTGAACGGCCGCCGCACGGTCTGGGACGACCCCTTCAAGGCGGGTCGCAACGGCGCACACGGACTGGCCCAGGCGATCGAGATGCACTCGCCGCTGGACCTGGTGGTGCTGATGCTGGGTACGAACGATTTCCAGCGCGTCCATCTGCACAACGCCTGGCTCTCCGCCCAGGGCGTCGCGACCCTCATCGGCATCATCCGCACGGCACCCATCGAACCCGGGATGCCGGTGCCGGAGGTCCTGGTGGTCTGCCCGCCGCAGATCACCCGGCCCAGGGGCGAGATGGCCGAGAAGTTCGAAGGCGCCGAAGAACGCTACGGTGCATTCCCCGAGGAGCTCGCCAGGGTATGCGGGATGCTGGACGCATTCTTCTTCGATGCCAACGAGGTGGTCAGATCGAGTGCCATCGACGGCATCCATCTCGATGCCGAGGCGCACGTCCGTCTCGGCGAAGCGCTGGCCGAGGAGGTCCGGCGGCGCTTTCCGCGCCCGGCGAACCGGTGAACCAGGGAGACCGCGACCCCGCTCCTGCCGGAGAGGGCCGCGCCGTCCGGCCTAGTCCTCCTCCTCGCGGCCGATGTCCCAGGCCTCGACGTTGTATTCGGTGATCGCGCCCGTCTCGGCGCTCACCTCGATCTTGAAGGTCACGCCCGGCCGCGACCAGATGTCGAACTCATAGGAAGGCGTGCCGTCGGGCTCGATCTCGTACTCGGTGTGCACCAGCTTGCCGGGGTAGATCGCAAGCGCCGTCTCGCTGGCGGTCTTCTCGTCGACCTTCATGCGCCTGCTGAAGAGCGGATCGGAGGCCGAGGCCACCTCGCGCTCGAGTTCCATGACCTCGGCGTGATGGAGGCTGCACATCACCTCCCACTCCACGCCGTCGGGGTCCTTGATCTCGATCTCGTAGGCCTTGCCGCCCTTGTCGGTCAGGCTCAGGTACTCGACCTTGGCGTAATAGCCCTCCTTGAGCTTCGAGGCGGCCTTCAGGCACTTGTGCAACATATTGCCATGGTGACCGTGGTGATCGGCCAGGGCGGGTGTCGCAATCAGGCCAAGGGAGATGGCGGCAAGCAGTGTGATGCGGTTCTTCATGATGGTGACTCCTCATGGGTGATAGATGACTGATCCGTACAAGCAAGCCCTGCGCCAACCCTGGATGGGAACGTCAGGCGCCGGTCCGCGCGTGGGGGGATCCCGCAAGCCCCTGGATTATACGCAGGATGGGCGCGACTCCGACGACGGTCCGTTGAAGGCCGTCCACGCGTCACGAACCGGGGGGATGCTGGGCGACCACAGGGTGGTTCCCCAGGAACCACCCTGTGGT
>RFJX01000069.1 GCA_003694425.1 Gammaproteobacteria bacterium | reverse complement strand
TCGGCTGTCGGCTGTCGGCTGTCGGCTGTCGGCTGTCGGCTGTCGGCTGTCGGCCAGGAGCGAAATCGCCACCCCCTCCGTGTCAAGTATCCTTCGACCTGATTGCCGATGGCCGATTGCCGAGCGCTTCCCTCACCCGCTCCAGGTCGGCCGGGGTGTCCACCCCGTGACCGGCCGGCTCCGTCGCCTCGGCCACCACGATGCGCTCGCCGTGCCACAGGGCCCGGAGCTGCTCGAGGCACTCCAGCTCCTCCAGGGGAGCGGTGGGCCAGGCGGTGAAACGGGCCAGGGAGGCCACGCGGTAGGCATAGAGGCCGATGTGGCGCTGCCAGGTGGAGTCTGCCGGCGGGGATCCGGAGCACCCCCCCCGGTCGAAGCCTTCGCGCCACCAGGGGATCGGGGCGCGGGAGAAGTAGAGGGCGTAACCCTCCTGGTCCCGTACCACCTTGACGATGTGGGGGTCGAAAATGCCATCCGCCTGCCGCAGCGGTTCGCAGAGAGTGGCGATGGCCGCTCCGGGATGGCGTTCCAGCAGACCCGCCACCTGCCGGATCAGCGTGCCGGGGAGCAGCGGCTCGTCCCCCTGCACATTGACCACGATCTCCTCCTCGGCCAGCCCCAGCAGGGTGACCGCCTCTGCCAGGCGGTCGGTGCCCGATCCGTGATCGGGGCGGGTCATGCAGACCTCGGCACCGAATCCCCGCGCGACCTCCGCGACCCGCTGATCGTCGGTTGCGATGACGATGCGCGTGGCACCCGACTCCTCCGCCCGCCGGTGAACGTGGCGGATCATCGGCTCGCCGGCGATCTCCAGCAGTGGTTTGCCCGGAAGACGACTGGAGGCGTAACGTGCCGGGATGATGACGGTGAACCGGCTCACCCGGCCTGTCTGGCCCGCCAGCGCTCCACCTCCTCCTCTTCCAGGGTCCGCGCCTCCTCCTCGAGCATCACCGGGATCTCGTCCCGGATGGGATAGGCCAGGCGGGCGGAGAGCGAGATCAGCTCCTGCTTCTCCTTGTCATAGATGAGGGGGCCCTTGGTCACGGGGCAGACGAGGATCTCCAGCAGTTTCTTGTCCATCATTTCTCCTTCAAGAGCAGTTTGAGCCGGTGCAGGAAGGTCTCCGGCAGGTCCGCCTCGATCGGCAGGTACCACCAGTCCGGGCGGGCGAAGGGCAGGCACTTCACCGCGTCCTTCTCGGTCATGAGGACCGGCAGGTCATCCCCGAAGTCCAGCTCCTGCGGAGTGAATACATGATGGTCCGGAAAGGGGTGTTTTTCCACCCGCAGTCCGTGATGCACGAGGAGGGAGAAGAAGCGCTCCGGCATTCCGATCGCGGCCACGGCATGTACCGGCTGCCCGCGAAAGCGCTCCAGCGGCCGGCGCGCCTGGGGCTCGATCAGGGAGACCAGGTCACCGGGCACGTATTTCATGGGGAATTCCCCCCTTCCGGCCACGCCGTTGCTTACCACCAGGTCGACCTCCCGGAGCCTGGAGACCGGCTCGCGGAGGGGCCCTGCCGGCAGGCAACGCCGGTTGCCGTGGCGACGGATCCCGTCCACGACCGCGATCTCGACATCCCGGGCCAGGCGGTAGTGCTGGAGGCCATCGTCGGAGACGATCAGGTCGCAGTCGTGATATTCGAGCAGTGCCTCGCCGGCCGCCACCCGATCCGGCCCTACCGCAATCGGACAGCCGGTGCGCCGGGCCAGCACCACCGCCTCGTCCCCGACCACCCGGGGGTCACTGTCGGGCCGGGCCTGCTGGGGCCAGTGGCGGCCCAGTCCGCGATATCCGCGGATCACCACCCCCGGGCGATGACCCGCCTCCCGGAGTCGCTTGCAGAGCCAGATCACCAGCGGGGTCTTGCCGGTCCCGCCGACACTGATATTGCCGACCACGATGACCGGTACCGGCAGCCGCCTGGGCGAGAGCAGACCGCTGCGCCAGGCCAGGCGCCGCAGCCTCACGGCGAGAGCGAAGAGCCAGCCCAGCGGCGCGAGCAGCAGGCTCAGGGGGTGCCTGCCGTACCAGAGCTCCTCGATGAACTGCTCGCCCCGCTTCACGCCCGCGGGAGCCATGGCCTCACTCCCCCTCTCCCTGCTTGAGGCGGGTGGCGAAACGGATCCGGTTGAGGCCGATCTGACTGGCGGCGTCCATCACGTCGATTACCGACTGGTGGGTCGTCTGCGCATCGGCCTTGAGCAGCAGCACCGGCTCCTTCAGCCCGTCGGCCGCCTCGCGCAGGGCGCTGCGCAGGGTCTCCTTGCTGGTGTTGACCAGCATCCTGCCGTTGATGAAGTAGCGGCCCTGGCGGTCGATGTCGACCTCGATCGTCTTCGGTTCGTCTTCCGGTGCGTCCTGGCTGGCCTCGGGCAGGCTCAGGTCGATGCGCGACTCGTGGATGAAGGTGGTGCTGACCATGAAGAAGATGAGGAGCAGAAAGACGACGTCGATGAGCGGTGTCAGGTTGATCTCGACATCGTCCTCCCGGCGCTCGTTCAGTCTCATTCGCTCGGATCCTCCGTGCGCTCGCGCTCGCCCTCCAGCACCTCCACCATCTTCAGCGCCTCCTCCTCCATGCTCACCACCAGGCTGTCCAGGAGACCGCGGAAATAGCGGTAGAAGATGAGCGAGGGGATGGCCACGGAGAGGCCGGCCGCCGTGGTGATGAGGGCCTTGGAGATACCGCCCGCGAGCTGGGTCGGATCACCCACGCCCTGGGTGGTGATGACGGCGAAGACGTCGATCATGCCCAGCACGGTCCCCAGCAGCCCCAGCAGCGGGGCGATGGCGGCGATGGTGCCCAGGGTGTTGAGATAGCGGCTGAGCTGGTGCACCACGTGGCGCCCGACATCCTCGATGCTCTCCTTCATGATCTCCCGGCTGTGGTGCCGGTTGGCCAGCCCCGCGGCCAGGATCCGCCCCAGCGGCGAACTCTCCTGGAGGGCCTTGATCCGGCGACCGTCGAGCTGGCCCTGACGGGCCCACTGCCAGACGGTCTCGACCAGGTTGTCGGGCGCGATGCGCTGCCGGCGCAGGGTCCAGAAGCGCTCGAGCACGATGGCAAGCGCAATCACGGAACAGAGCAGGATCGGCAGCATCAGCCAGCCGCCGGCCTTGACGAATTCAAGCACCTGTTGTGCCCCCTCTAGAGCAAGCGGAACCGGCCCGCACTCTAGCAGACGGGCGATGGGGTTCAAAGGGGCGCGCTGCAGCCGCCGGGGCCGGCCCTGGCCCTCCAGATCCGCGGATTATCCTCGCGCCAGCAGCGCGGAACGACCGGGAACTGCGGAAGGAAGTCCATTTCAATGGCGCCCGCCTGTCCCGTGACCAGCTGCTTGGCACCCCGTACACGCCAGCGGGCGACCACCTTCGACTTCGGGAAGCCGAAGCGGTTGCGGTAGCCTGCGGGATGGAGCACCCAGGCGGGCAGAACGCGGTTGGCGAAGGCCACCGAGGAGGAGCTCAGACTGCCGTGATGGGGCGAGACCAGTACCTCCGCGCGCAGACCCGCGCCCAGGCGGGCCACCAGATCGCGCTCCGCCCGGCGCTCGATGTCGCCGCTCAGCAGCAGGCGGTGCCCGCCTCCCTCGATAAGAAGGACACAGGAGGCGTCATTGCCGTGCCAGCGGCCCGTGCCGGGGTGGATCACCCGCAGGCGCACCCCGTCCCAGCGCCATTCCATGCCGGCCCGGCAGCGTTTCCCACCCGCCCAGGCGATCCTGGGGTCGGGGGCGGTCACCACCTCACCCACCGGGAACCCGGCCAGCAGGCTGCGGGCGCCACCGGCATGGTCGCTGTCGCCGTGGCTCAGCAGCAGGAGGTCGATGCGCCGCTCCCCCCTGGCCCGCAGGAAGGGGGCAAGGACCGCCGCCCCCGCATCGAAGCCACCGCCGTGGCGTGGCCCCGTGTCATAGACGAGGAGATGGCTACGGGTTCTGACCACGGCACTGAGCCCCTGCCCGACGTCCAGCAGGGTGAGGCGGAATCCTCCCTCTGGCAGCGAGGGCCCGGCAGGCAGTGCCAGCGGCAGCAGAAAGATCACCCCCAGGTGGCGCAACGGGATCCCTGCCGGGGCCAGGAGCAGGGCCGTCCCGGTCACGGCCGCAATCAGTTCCCCTCCCGCTATCATGCGCGGCTGCCACTGGCCGGCCGGCAGGACCGCAAGCCGCTCCAGCACCGGCCAGAGCAGATCCAGGGTGGCGGCGGCGAGACGCGGCAGCAGGTCGGCATGTTCCGGCGCCGCGAAGGAGCCAAGGGCCCCCAGCAGGGTGAGCGGGACGGTGGTCAGCGAGACCCATGGTACGGCGATCAGGTTGGCCAGCGGGGCGATCAGGGGATGCTGGCCAAAGAATGCCGCCAGCAGGGGCAGCAGCCCGATCCCGACCAGCAGCTGCAGGCGGACCAGGGACCGGAGCCGGCCCGGCATCCCGCGGCGGCAGAGGGTGCCGTAGAAGATGAGTACCACCGCGCCGAAGGAGAGCCAGAACCCCGGGGAGAGCACCGCCGTCGGGTCGAGGACGAGTACCGCAATGGCAGCCACGGAGAGCAGGGCGGTGGCGCTCAGACGACGGCCGGCCTGGATCCCGGCGACGCAGACCGCCACCATCACCAGGGCCCGCAGCGTGGGGATGGCGAAGCCGGCCAGGGCGGCATAGCCCAGCGCGAACAGGACGGCCCCGGCACCCGCGACGCGCTGGGCCGGCAGACTGGAGCCGGAAAGCGCCCCCACCAGCGCGGCCAGCCAGCGGAACAGGAAGAATCCGGCAGTGGCGAGCAGGCCGATGTGGAGCCCCGAGATGGCGACCAGGTGATTGGTGCCGGTCGCGCGCAGCACCTGCCACTGGGCGGGGGAAATGGCATGCCGGTCGCCGATGGCCAGGGCGGTGATCACCCCGGTCCAGGGCGAATCGCCGAGGGCGGCGTCGATCCGCCGGCGCAACTCGTGACGCAACAGGTCGATCCCGGCTGGCGCCCTCCCGAGGCGCCGGTTGTCGCGACTCTCCCTGACGTGGCCGGTGGCCCCGATCCCCTCCCGGAACAGCCACCGTTCGTAATCGAAGCCGCCGGGATTGGCCAGGCCATGCGGGCGCTTCAGGCGTACCCGCAGTCGCCACCGCTCGCCCGGGACGAGCTCCGCTGTCCGCGCCCCGTACCAGCCGAGGCGGATCCGCCGTGGCGGCGTGACCGGCCGCCCATCCAGCCAGACACGCCTCGGCTCGAACAGGAACACGACCCCCTGCTCGGATCGGCCGGGCAGGGAGGCCACCCTCCCCTCCACCACCAGCTCGCGCCCCTCCAGCTCCGGCGCCAGGCCTCCCTGCAATAGCCATGCGGCCCGCAGCAGGCTCCAGCAC
>RFJX01000007.1 GCA_003694425.1 Gammaproteobacteria bacterium | reverse complement strand
GCGGTGGCGCTGCTGGGGATCTACGTGACGGGCCTGGCCCGGCGCACCGATCCCCCCCTGCTGGTGATGGCGGCGGGGGCCGCCGCCTGGCTCGGCGGCACCCTGCTGTGGCTCGCCGGGGAACCGGCGCCACGCGCCTCACTCTGGTGGCTGGGATTCCTCATCCTGACCATCACCGGGGAGCGGCTGGAACTCGGCCGGATTGTCCATCGCGGGAGCTGGATGCAGCCGCTGTTCCTCGCCCTGATCGGGCTGCTGGCCGGCGGCCTTGCCGCCGTCGCCGCCGGCTGGCCTCCCGGTTCCCGCCTCTGCGGCCTGGCGCTCGCCGGCCTGGCGCTGTGGCTCGGTCGCTACGACATCGCCCGCCGCACCATCCGTCTTGCCGGCCAGCCCCGTTACATGGCCATCTGCATGCTCGCGGGCTATCTCTGGCTGGCGCTGGCGGGCCTGCTGCTGATGGCCTGGGGACTGGCGCCCGCAGGCCCCCGCCATGACGCCATCCTCCACGCCATCGCCCTCGGCTTCGTCTTCTCGATGATCTTCGCCCACGCCCTGGTGATCCTGCCGGCGGTGCTCGGCGTGCTGATCCCCTTCAGCCGGGTGCTCTATCTGCCCATGGCCCTGCTGCATCTGTCCCTGCTGGCCCGGGTTACCGCGGACCTGGCGCCGGCGCATCCCGGATCCCTCCTGCAGGCGGCCGGCCTGGCCAATGTCGTCGCCATCCTGCTGTTCTTCCTCACCGTGGCGGGGAGCGCGCTATGGTGTCGGTTGGCAAATAGGGATGAGCCCGCCGCTGTCGGCAGAGTCTGAGCATGGTCATGGCAAGGAAGAGTGATGGAATGCCCGACTACCCGGGCCGGTGATGACCGGCCCGGGCCGTCGGCGAGCGGGGATCAGCCGAGATTGCTGGCGGCGAAATCCCAGTTGACCAGGTTCCAGAAGGCCTCGACGTACTTGGGCCGGGCGTTGCGGTAGTCGATGTAGTAGGCGTGCTCCCAGACATCGCAGGTCAGCAGCGGGGTCTTGCCCTCGGTCATCGGATTGCCGGCGTTGCTGGTGCTCACCACCTCGAGCTTTCCGTCCGGGGTCTTCACCAGCCACGCCCAGCCGGAGCCGAAGGTGGTGATGGCGGTCTGGCTGAACTTCTCGCGGAAGGCGTCGATGGAGCCGAAGTTCTCCACCAGGGCATCGGCCAGGGCGCCGGTGGGGTCGCCGCCGCCGTTGGGGCTCATCGAATTCCAGTAGAAGGTGTGGTTCCAGACCTGGGCGGCGTTGTTGAAGATCCCGCCCGAGGCCTTCCGGATGATCTCCTCCAGGGTGGCATCCTCGAACTCGGTCCCCTTGATCAGGTTGTTGAGATTGGCCACATAGGTGGCGTGATGCTTGCCATAGTGGTATTCAAGGGTTTCCTGGGAGATGTAGGGCTCCAGCGCGTTCATCGCGTAGGGAAGTTCGGGAAGCTTGTGTTCCATGTCGGTCACTCCTGTTCTTCGGGTTGTGATTGGGTCGTGATGAGGGCTCCCGTCCGGCCCGGCATCCCGGTCTGTGGCGGACCGGGCGGCGAACGGATGACCTATATCTTAGCAGAACAATCGGGATAGCTGATGGCCGTCAGGATTCCACACCCGCGACGACTGTTGCTGCGGCTCTTCGCCCTGCTGCACCGCATCGCCCGGCGCACCGGGGAGCGCCTGACCCCGCTCGGCACCCTGCTGGGGGTGACCGCCCTGGCGGCGGGGGCCTTCGGCATCGACACCCGCCGGACCCTCGGGGCGGAGGCCTTCTCCCTCCTCGCCTGCCTGCTGCTGCTCGCCTGGCTCTCCAGCCTGCGCCTGCGGCTGCCGCTGACGGTGGAGCGGCAGCTTCCCGACACCGCCACCGTGGGGGAGCCGTTGCGCTACCGGGTAAGGCTGCACAACCGGGGCGAAAGGCCCCTTGCCGACCTGCAGCTGCGTGACCTCCTCCTCGAGCCCCTGCCCGACAGCGCCCAGTTCAGCCGCTCCGGTCACGCCGATCGCCGGCTGAACCCGTTCGACCGGGTCATCGGCTATCCCCGCTGGCTGCGCCTGCTGCGGCACAACCGGGGAGCGGACATCGCCCCGTCCATGATCGGCCCCCTTCCTCCCGGTGAGGCACACTCCCTCACCGTCGATCTGCTCCCGCTCCGCCGCGGCTATCTCCACTTCCGCGAGCTGCAGGTCGCCCGGCCCGATCCCCTAGGCCTGTGCCTCGCCCGGCAGCGCTTCCCGGCGCCCGCGCCCCTGCTGGTCCTGCCCCG
>RFJX01000068.1 GCA_003694425.1 Gammaproteobacteria bacterium | reverse complement strand
TTCCAGCTCGCTCTTCATGTGGACAACCACCTGGGCAATGGTGCTATCGTTCGCTTTGGCCCCGATCGTATTGATCTCCCGGTGCATCTCCTGCGCCAGAAAGTCGAGTTTTCGTCCCACCGGCTCCGGCTGGGTCATGATGTGCCGGAACTCCTGGATGTGACTGTGCAAGCGGGTCAATTCCTCGCTTATATCGCTTCGTTCGGCGAAGAAGACCACCTCCTGGGCCAGGCGATTCGGGTCCACCTCCCCCTCCTCCAGGAGTTCGGTGATACGTTGCTGGAGCCGTTCACGGTAAGCATCGGCCATCAACGGTACCCGCTCGGCGATTTGCTGGCTGTGCTGGCCGATGATGGCCAGCCGTTGAGCGATATCGGTCTCCAGAGAACTCCCCTCCCTTTCCCGCATCCGGGCAAGGGCAGCCAGGGCCTCGTCCAGGGGTGGGGAGAGGAAAGCCCAGACCGCCTCGAAATCGGGAGGGGATTCCTCGACCTGCAGGATGTCCCTAAACTGGAGCAGGGTGGAGAGATCAATGGTCCCTGGGAGACGAAAATCGGTCTGCAAAGCTTCCAGGGTCCGCAGGTACTGCGTCACCAGGCCCCGGTTATAGTGGACAACCTGTCCGATCAGCAGGCGCGGTTCCTCAAGTCGAGCCTGCACGGCATGCGCCGCGACGAGGATCCGTTCATCTATGAATGCGTGGTGGTGCCCTCGGTCGAGGATGCACTGATCGGGGTGCTGTTCAACCACGACATCCAGGCGGTGGTGGTGCGGCCGGGGCTGACCTTTCATTCGCGCAACGAGGTCGAGATCCTGCGTCACTTCCTGTCGCAGTCGGCGATGGAGGATCTGCAGGAGCTCGCGCCCTCGGAATACGGCCCCGAGACCTGCCGCCTGATCGGCCGGGTACGCCCGGAACTGGACGCCTATCTCATCACCGACCGCTCGGCCGAGGACATCGCCGGGCTGGACCTGGGGCTGTGCCGGCGGGTGTTCTACAACCAGGAGGACTTCCTCGAGCTGCACCTCAACATCCTGCGCGGGGTGAACCGGCGCTACCGCACGCCCTTCTTCTCGGCGCTCAAGGAATACTCCAAGCAGCCCACCGGCGTGTTCCATGCCCTGCCGATCAGCCGCGGCAAGTCGATCACCCGCTCGCACTGGATCCAGGACATGGGCGCCTTCTACGGCCCCAACATCTTCATGGCCGAGACCTCGGCCACCTCGGGCGGGCTCGACAGCCTGCTCGAGCCGCGCGGGCCGATCAAGCAGGCGC
>RFJX01000067.1 GCA_003694425.1 Gammaproteobacteria bacterium | reverse complement strand
CGGCTCGTCGCCCGGGCGGGCGGATTCCGCCTGGCGGACCCATCCCTCCGGAATCGTACGGCAGTACCATTGGAGTCATGTGCCTGAAATGGACATCCTGCCAAAGCCAGGCCTCGAACCGTGACAGGACCTGGCCGGCTGCCATGGTGGACCGGTACCGGAGTTCCGAGGGCCGACGACCGGGGAATGCCGCCGGGCAGGGGAGCAGAGGCCCTGCTCAGTGCGGGTTGTGCTCCCGTGTCCTCCGCTCCGGCAGGTAGTCGACCGTGGGCAGACGCTTGACCGGCTGCGGATAGAGACTCATCAGCCTCAGGAACTCTTCCGGCATGTCGGTACCGACCGGCAGACCCAGCGCCCGGGCTGCGCCTGCGGTGATGGGGTAGTCGTGGGTCCAGGTGCCGGTGGAGAGGAGTTCCGCCAGTTCCCGCGCCTTCTCCTCGCCGAAACGGGGTTCCAGCAGTTCGGTGACCGCGTCGCGCACCTGGCGGATGGCCTTCTCCGCCTGATCGGCCAGGATCAGGGTCTGGTCATCGACCTCGTTCACCTCCTTGCGCGAGACGGCCTTGAGTATGGACGCGGCGGCGAACTGGCCGAGCTGGGGGTCGACCGGACCCAATACCGCGTGTTCGCACAGGATGATCTCGTCGGCGGCCAGGGCGATGAGTGTGCCTCCGGACATGGCGTAGTGAGGCACGATGACCCGAACCCTGCCCTTGTGGCGGGCGATGGCCCGGGCGATCTGCAAAGCGGCCAGGACCAGACCACCCGGGGTGTGCAGGACCAGGTCGATCGGGACCTCCGGATCGGTCATGTGGATGGCACGGATCACCTCTTCCGAGTCGTGCACGTCGATGTAGCGTACGACCGGGAAGCCCAGGAAGCTCATCGCCTCCTGGCGGTGGATCATCAGGATCACTCGGCTGCCGCGCCGCTTCTCGATGCGGGCGATGAGGCGGGCACGGCTCGCCTCCAGCATCCGCTGGTGGATCACCGGCTGCAGGGCCGAGAGGAGGAAGAAAAGCCAGATCAGTGATGCGATATCCATCATTCAGCCCTCCGGTTGCGGGAAGCAGGATATCCGATAACGGTAACAGTTGCGGCAGCTTTTCTCCGTACAGCGGGCATCTTCACCTCCTTTCGGGTGCACCATCTTCGTCCAGCGCCATGTCCCAGACGCTCTCGTAGCCCGGTTCGTCCCGGCAGGCGGGTTCTCCCTCCAGCTCGGGATGCAAGAAGAGCCGGTACAGTGCCATGCCGGCCAGGAACCCGCCGATGTGGGCCCACCAGGCCACCCCGCCCACCTGCCCGGGCCCGGTGATGCTGGCCACTCCGGAGAAGAGCTGCGATACGAACCAGATGAGGATATAGGTTGCGGCAGGCAGGGCGACGAACAGCGGATAGAAGAAGACGGGGATCAGGGTGATGACATGGGCCCGTGGGTAGAGCATGAAGTAGGCCCCGAGCACCCCCGCGATGGCCCCTGAGGCGCCGATGGTCGGCACCGTGGAATCGGCGTTGGTGACCCAGTGGACCACCCCGGCGACGATACCGCACAGCAGGTAGAAGGCGAGGAAGCGCCAGGGCCCCATGCGGTCCTCAACGTTGTCGCCGAAGATCCAGAGGGTCCACAGGTTGCTGATGAGGTGAAACCAGCCGCCGTGCAGGAACATGGAGGTGAAGAAGGGCCAGTAGTCGCCCACCGGCAGGCCCACCCACACGGCCCATTCGGGATGGCTGTAGCGGGCCGGCACGATCCCGAACCAGTAGAGCAGCGCCTCGAGCTGCCGGGGGGAGAGGGACAACTCGATCATGAAGACCGCGACGTTGGCGGCTATGAGGGCCCAGACCATCAGCGGTGCGGATCGGGCGACTATGGTGTCACGGATGGGAAACATCACTCACCTCCCGGGGGGGTGGCCACCCCTGTTGCGTCTTCACGCAAGCCGCGGAAACTGGCACAGCCCACCATCACCATCTCCCCCTTGTTCGTCTTCTGGGATTCACCCTGGCAGAACGGACCACTCCCGGCCAACGCCGAAAGGGCGTACCGTGGGCACACTTCAGGCCCCGCGCTCGAACTCGCGCAGGAAGGTGACCAGGGCCCTGACGCCGGAAAGCGGCATGGCGTTGTAGATGGAGGCGCGCATGCCGCCCAGGCTGCGGT
>RFJX01000006.1 GCA_003694425.1 Gammaproteobacteria bacterium | reverse complement strand
GTCAGTTGTCAGTTGTCAGTTTTCGGCAAGATGCATGATTGTCCCACGGGGGCGCCAGGAGACTGATGACTGATCACTGATAACTGACCACTGATCAATCCACCGGTGGCGGCGGTGCCAGGACCTCGCGCGAACCGTTGGGCTGGAGTTCCCCGACGACCCCCTCGCGCTCCATCTGCTCCACCAGCCGTGCCGCGCGGTTGTAGCCTATCTTGAGGCGGCGCTGCACGCCAGAGACCGAGGCGCGGCGGGTCTCCGTCACGATCCGTACCGCCTGGTCATAGAGCGGGTCGAGGTCCTGGTGATCCCCGTTCCCCAGACCCGGGATCCCGACTTCATCCTCGGTGGCCCCGGCCAGTACGGTTTCGACATAGTCCGGGCTCCCGTGTTCCTTCAGGTAGTCGACCACCCGGTGCACCTCCTGGTCGGAGACGAAGGCGCCGTGGACCCGGACCGGGAGGCCGGTCCCCGGTGCCAGGTAGAGCATGTCGCCATTCCCCAGCAGGGTCTCGGCGCCCATCTGGTCCAGGATGGTGCGCGAATCGACCCGGGAGGAGACCTGGAAGGCGATACGGCAGGGGATGTTGGCCTTGATGAGTCCGGTGATGACGTCGACCGAAGGCCGCTGGGTGGCCAGGATCAGGTGGATGCCCGAGGCCCGGGCCTTCTGCGCCAGGCGGGCGATCAGCTCCTCCACCTTCTTGCCCACCACCATCATCAGGTCGGCCAGCTCGTCGACCACCACCACGATGTAGGGCATCGGCTCCAGCAGCGACCGTTCCTCCTCCTCCGCGCCGGCGGGTTCCCAGAGCGGGTCCCGCAGGGGTTCGTTGCGCTTCGCCGCGTCCTGGATCTTGCGATTCAGCCCGGTGATGTTGCGTACCCCGAGCGTGGCCATCAGCCGGTAGCGCCGCTCCATCTCGCCCACGCACCAGCGCAGGGCGTTGGCCGCCTCCTTCATGTCGGTCACGACCGGGGCGAGCAGGTGAGGTATGCCCTCGTAGACTGACAGCTCCAGCATCTTGGGGTCGATCATGATCAGCCGCACATCGGCGGGCGGCGACTTGTAGACCAGGCTCATGATCATCGCGTTGAGTGCCACCGACTTGCCCGATCCGGTGGTACCGGCCACCAGCAGGTGGGGCATGCGCGCCAGGTCGGCCACCACCGGGGCGCCCCCGATATCCTTGCCCAGGACCAGGGAGAGGTGGGAGCGGCTCTGCTCGAACTGGCGCGAGTTGAGGATCTCCGCCAGATAGACCAGCTCCCGCTGTTCATTGGGGATCTCGAGGCCGATGACAGACTTCCCCGGGATGATGTCGACGACCCGCACGCTGACCGTGGAGAGGGCCCTGGCCAGGTCCTTGCTCAGGTTGGCGATCTGGCTGACCTTGACGCCGGGGGCGGGCTGCAGTTCGAAACGGGTAATCACGGGGCCGGGATGGACCGCCTCGACCGTGACCGAGATCCCGAAATCGGCCAGCTTCAGCTCCACCTGGCGGGACATCGCCTCCAGCGCCTGTCTGGAATAGCCCTTCACCTTCTGGACCGGGGAGTCCAGCAGTTTCAGGGGCGGCAGTACGCTATCGCTGGCAGGGACGAACAGCGAGGCCTGCTTCTCCTTCTCGACCCTGGCCGCCGGTTCGATCTCGCTGATCACCGGCTCGATTCGTGGCTTGGGCTGCTTGCGTATCCGCTCCTTCTCCTTTCTGACCACCGTCTCCCGCGCCTTGCGCGCCTTCAGCCCGAGCTGGAGGTCACGCAGCTGGTCGAAGCCGTGAACCATCCTCTCCCACGACCGCAGGGCCAGTGCCCCGGTGGTATCGACCAGCCACAGCCAGGAAAAGCCGGTGAACAGGGTGATGCCGCTCATCAGGAGGATGAGCATCAGCAACGGCGCGCCGCTGGAGCCGAGGACGGCATAGAGGGTCCCCCCCGTCACCTCGCCGAGGATCCCTCCGGCCTGCTGCAGCGGCAGTTCCGGCGCACCGAGCCGGAGCCAGGCCAGTCCGCAGCTCATCATCATGATCAGGACGAAGCCCGCCGCCCGCAGTGCGATGTGGAAGTAGTCGATGGCCCCGCCCTCGTCGCGCCCGCGGTAGACGAGCCAGCCGCTGTACAGGACCATCAGCGGGAAGAGGTAGGCCGGCCAGCCGAAGAGGTAGAGCATCACATCCGCCAGCCAGGCCCCGAGCGGGCCGGCATGATTGTGGATCCGGCCGTTGCCCCCGCTGTGGGACCAGCCGGGGTCCTGCGGGTCATAGCTGAACAGGGCGATCAGCAGGTAACCGCAAAGGCCTGTGGCCAGGATCAGCGCCGCCTCCCTGAGGCGCAGATGAAGCCTTCCTGCCTCCGCCTTCTCCCCCTTTCTCGGTATCGCCTGGGCCAAGAAACTAATCCACCGCTGCAAGTTTGATTTTTAACAACATGTTAAATAACACAAAATAATTGCTTTCTCAAGTCGCTCATCAGGCCCTCACCGGGGCTGTGGTAGGATTCCCGGACGCCCCCGGGAGGATCCCTGCATGGCCCAGAAACACTGCTACCGCGTCATCTTCCGCAACCAGGACAAGCTCTACGAACTCTACGCCCGGGAAATCCAGTCCAGTAACCTGCTGGCCTTCGTCGAGGTCTCGGGGCTCATCTTCGGGGAGCAGCGGGAACTGGTCGTCGATCCCACCGAGGAGCAGCTGCGCAGCGAATTCGAGGGCGTGGACCGGATCTACCTCCCGGCCCACGCCATCATCCGCATCGACCGGGTGGAGAAGGAGGGCCACGGCAAGATCACCAGTTCCGGCGAAAAGGGCACGATAATGCCCTTCCCGGTCTATACCGGCTCGGGGCCAGAGAAGGGTTGAACCGCGCCGGGAAAGGCCGGGCGGCATCCTGAAGGGGTATCCCCGACCGGGACTCAGCCGCCGCCCCGTTGATAGACCCGGTCGAAGCGCCTGAGAAAGGCTTCCACCTCTCCCTCCTCGCAATCCCGGAACTCCAGCTCCACGGGCAGCTCGGGCAGGACGAAGCTGCCGAGGCGACGCTCACCCTGCTCGCCCATTCGCAGGGTCACCTCTCCCCTACCCAGCGGCCCTGCATGGCTCCGCCCGTCCCTGGGCGAGAGTTCCAGCAGCGGGAGCAGCCGCAGGAACTCGCTCCGGGTGAAGCCCATGACCCGGTGGAACCGGACCGGATCAGCCACCTGCGACCGGCGGCCAGATGGCGAGCACCTCCCCTTCCCGCAGGACCCGGGAGGAGCGGGCCTGCGGTTCGACGTAGACCCCGTCCACCAGGACCAGGTGCGCCTGCTCCTCCGGGATCCCGAGCCGGTCGATTACCTGCTGGACAGTGGTCTCCGGCCCGATGTCCAGGGTCGTCTCATGACCCCGGACACCGGACGGAAGATAGTCACCCAGAGTGGCGTAGAGCTTGAGCCTCAGCTTCAATGCAGGACCTTGCAGGCACTCAGGGACTGGGTGCAGGCCAGGTAGGCCTCCATCAGCCGGGTCGGGTCCTGCATCAGGCGCTCCTTCCACACCCCCAGCGGCAGGCGGCTCTGGATCAGCCCGTGCAGGACGCCGATGTGCTCCGTAAGCCCCAGGCAGGTTCCGCCCACGAGGCGGTCCTCCTCGAACTGCAGGTTCACGTAGCGATAGCGGGGACGGTTCAGCAGCTCGGCGTGATCGCCGCCTTCGACCCCCTGCCACAGCCCGAACGAGCTGGAGATGAGCCCCAGGGTGTCGAGCACGTTCATGTTGAGGGTGCCCTGATGCGGTACATTCCGCCCGGCCATGTTGAGGGCGGCCAGGCGGCCATGCTCGGCCGCGGTGGGCTGGATCGCCTGCACCGAGTACTCGCCGGTGGAGAAGTCCCTGCCCTGGGCCACGTCACCGGCGGCATAGATCCCCTCGACACTGGTCTGCATGTTGCGGTCGATCAGGATCCCCTGATCCACCTGGACCCCGCTGCCCTCCAGAAGGCCGGTGTTCGGCCGCACCCCGGTCGCGGTGATGACCAGGTCGGCGTCCAGCACCTCCCCTCCCTCCAGCTCGACCGCCAGGCGGTGGCCATTGCGCCCGCTCTGGATGGCGGTGGCGCGGGTGGAGACGTGTACCTTCACCCCCTTCTTCTCACACCACTCCTTCAGCAGGCCGCCGGCGGTCTCGTTCATCATCCGGGGGACCATCCGGTCACCCATCTCCACGACGTGGAGTTCCACCCCCCGCCGGGCAAGGGCCTCCAGGACGATGCTGCCGATGAAGCCCGCCCCCAGCAACACCACGGGGGAGTCGGGACGGGCCCCGGAGGCAATGGCGCGCCCCTGCTCCAGGGTCCAGCAGGGGGTCACCCCCTCCTGCTCGATCCCGGGGATGGGCGGGGTCGCGGGCGAGGAACCGGTCGCCAGCAGGAGGCGGTCATAGGCCTCCTCCCGCCCGTCCTCCAGGCGCACGTGTTTGTCCGCCGGCTCGATGGCGGTGACCCGGGTCCCGGTCCGCAGTTCGATCCCGAGGCGGTCGAAGTGGTCCGCAGACTTCCTCAGATGGGTCCCCCGCTCATCGATGTTGCCGGTGAGGTAATAGGGCAGCGCCATCCGTGAATAGGGCGGCTCCGGCTCGTCACCAATCAGGAGGATCCCGGCCTGCGGGTCTGTCTCCCGAAGGTGCTCGGCGGCGATGACGCCGGCAGGGCCGGCGCCGATGATCAGGTGTCGCATGGCCGTCACCTCATACGCCGAGACGCTGCAGGGTCTCCGGGGTCGGGACCCCGTCGGGCGTCCAGCCGCGCAGCGAATAGTATTCCGGCAGCATCTCGTCCAGCCGGTTGGCCATGCCCTTGGCCGGCCCGGTCTTGGCCGCCTCCTTCAGCAGGCGCTTGGGCAGGGTGTCGTACTTGCCCGTGATACCGGCCTCGATGTTGTACTTGCGCTCGAGGTTCCAGACGCGCTCGCCCACCTCCTGCAGCTTCTCCGGGGTCCAGTTCCCCTCGCAGGCCGCGTCGATCTGCGGTGCGATGTCTTCCAGGGTCCAGGCGAAGGTGGTGAATACGCACAGGCCGGAGGAATCGACCGCGCCGGTGGCGTCCTGGAAGGCCTTGACCAGCTCGGCCTTGCCCTCGGTCACCAGCGGATCGGTCTTGTAGGGGATCCCCAGCACCTCGGAGGCGACGCTATAGCCACGCAGGTGGCAGGCGCCCCGGTTGGAAGTGGCGTAGGCCAGCCCCATGCCCTGGATCCCGCGCGGGTCGTAGGCCGGGAACTCCTGCCCCTTGACCGTCATGGAGAGATCGGGATGGCCGTACTTCTCGCACAGCCGCTTCGAGCCGAGCCCGAGCACCTGCCCGAAGCCCTCGCCGCGGGCGGTCAGCTCGGCGCAGCGGGCCAGGGCCTCGGCATTGCCGAACTTCAGCTCGATCCCGCCGGTGTCCTCCCTGGTGATCACCCCCATCTCGTAGAGCTCCATCGCCGCGGCGACGGTGGCGCCGAAGGAGATCGGGTCCAGGCCGTCCTCGTTGCAGAGGAAGTTGGCGTAGGTGAGGGCATCCAGGTCGTCGATGCCCTCGTCCGAGCCCAGGGCCCAGGCCGCCTCGTACTCCAGGCCGCCGGAGGCGTGCCTGTACTGCGGCTTGTCCTTGATGGTGAAGTGGGTGGGGTCGATGGTGGAGATGCGCCCGCAGGCGATGGTGCAGCCGAAGCAGGCCCCGTTGGTCACCAGGTTGGGCTTGCCGTCACTCTCGCGTGGCTCGTACATCGCCTCGCCGGAGATCTTGGATGCCCCCTCGAACTGGACGTCACGCATGTTGCGGGTCGGCATCGCCCCGATCTCGTTGATCACGTTCATCAGGACCTGGGTGCCGTACTTGGGCAGCCCCTCGCCGGTGACGGCGTTCTCCGCCAGGACCTTCTTGGCCGCCTCGGTCACCTCCTCGAAGGCCTCCGGGTCGCGGATGTTGGAGATCCCCTTCGTGCCCCGCACCACCACCGCCTTGACCTGCTTGGAGGCCATCACCGTGCCCACGCCGGAGCGCCCGGCAGCGCGATGGAGGTCGTTTACGATGGCGGCGTAGAGGCAGCCCTTCTCGGCGGCCCGGCCGACCGCGGCGATCCGGATCAGGGGGTCGGCGTGCTTCTCGTGGAGGATCTGGTCCGTCTCCCATACCGACTTGCCCCAGATCTCGTCCGCCGGTATCAGCTCGGCATGGTCGTCCTCGACGTAGAGGTAGACCGGCTTCGGGGACCGGCCCTCGAAGATGATCATGTCCCAGCCGGCATGTTTGAGTTCGGCCCCGAAGAAGCCCCCGGAATTGGAGCAGGCGATGGCGCCGGTCAGGGGCCCCTTGGTGATCACGGAATAGCGGCCGCCGGTCGAGGCCATGGTGCCGGTCAGGGGACCGGTGGCCATGATCAGCTTGTTGTCCGGCGAGAGGGGATCGACCTTGGGATCGGTCTCCTCCACCAGGTACTTGGTGGCCAGTCCCCGCTGCCCCAGATACTGCATGGCCCACTCCATGTTGAGGGGCTCCGGGGTCACGGTTCCGGCATTCAGATTGACTCTCAGGATCTTTCCAGCCCAGCTCATTTCAGGCACCTCCCCCTTGCGTGGCATCAATCGATTCGACACTCCGGGCCGCCCAGGCCTGCATCCGGTCATAGCCGGTCTGATCGGCGTCGACCCAGGTGATGGCCTCGGTGGGACAGGCCCTTGCGCAGGCGGGGTCGCCTCCGCACAGGTCACACTTGATGACCTTGCCGGTATCGTGGTTGTAGTTGACGGTCCCGAAGGGACAGGCGATGGTGCAGACCTTGCAGCCGACGCAGACGTCCTCGATGACCTCCTTGGCCCCCGTGGCCCCGTTGATGACGATGGCCTCGACCGGGCAGGCATGCAGGCACCAGGCCTCGGCGCACTGGGTGCAGGTATAGGGGGCGAAGCGGCCCTCCTCATGGAAGGTGAAGACCCGGATCCGGGACTTGGATGGATTGAAGCTGGCCTCGTTCTCCCACGAACAGGCCAGTTCACACTGCAGGCAACCCGTACACTTGGCGGGTTCCAGGGCAAGGGACTTCAGCATCGCTATCCTCCCTCTTTGGCGGAGAAGATGGCGTCCAGTCTGTCTCCGGGCCCATTCCCCGCAGGGCGGGCCCGATTGTTATTATTATTGGTCACATCAGTCGGCACCTGTCCGACAGTGCATAAGGATAGTCCTGTTGGCTCAGGAAAACCACTCCCGGTTCCGTGGAACCAGCCATACGGCCAGGATGTCTCAGGGGTGCAGGATTCAACTCCTTGATTTGCCGCGTTTCCTGCTCGGTCCCTGCCAGGGTATGGTAATTGCTTCTCTACGGAGGATGCTGAGCCGGACCTTGCAGATCCCACCCTGGGTGATGTGCATCCGGGCGCGTGAACGCCGCCAGGGCAGGATGACAGGAATGAGGCGGCAATCCGTCAACGAGGAATCAAAAGCACAATGAAAAGATCAATCCTTACTCTCATACCCCTGCTGCTCGGTCTGTACAGCCTCGCGCCGGGCGCTGAACCGCTGATCGTGAAACTGGCCTATGTCGGTGAGCCGGGAACCAGCGCCCTGGCGGGTGTACGACAGGGACTCAGCGAGGCCAACGTCCAGGGGCGATTCCTGGGCCAGGAGTATCGCCTCGAGGTCCTGCCGCCGGCAGCGGCAGAGCAGGACCTGTCCGGCGAGGGGGGATTCGCGGCGGTCATCGCGGCGCTGCCCGCGCCGGCACTGCTCTCCCTTGCCAGGGGAAATCCGGATCTGCCGGTATTCAACATCACCGCCCGCGAAGATGACCTGCGCGACGCCTGCCTGCCGAACCTCCTGCATGTCATTCCCAGTGAACGGATGCTGCGTGACGCAGAGGCCCAGTGGCGCAGGAAACACCCTGACTCCGGTGCCCGCGCCCATGCCTGGGATGAGCACTTCCGCAAGTATGCCGCCAGTCAGCTGAACAAGCGCTTCAGGGAGGACCAGGGCATCCCGATGGACGACGAGGCCTGGGCGGGATGGGCCGCGGCCCGGATGGTCGCGGACCTGGTTGCGCGCCGCCAGAGTGCCGATCCCGAAGGGCTCCTAGCGGCCCTGAGGGGCCGCATCGACTTCGACGGCCAGAAGGGGGTGAAGATGAATTTCCGGCCTAACGGTCAGCTCAGTCAGGTCATCTTCCTGGTCGAGAATGGCAGGGTGGTCGGCGAAGCCCCGGTGCGCGGGGTGGCCGGTGCGGCCGGTCTGGAGAGCCTCGGCAAGAGCGAATGTCCGGCATCCTGATATCCGGAATCCAAACAGACCCAGAAACCAAGGAGAAAACACGATGCGGTTCATCACCACCCTTTTCCTCGCCCTGCTCTCGCTGGGCGTCATGGCCGAGCCGACCCATCGGGTCTTCGTGACCAACGAGAAGAGCAACGACGTCAGCGTCATCGATGCGAAGAGCAATCGGGTCATCGCCACCATTCCGGTGGGCAAGCGCCCCCGGGGGATCGGCATCGCACCCGACGGCAGCGAGGTCTACGTCGCGGTCAGCGGCGAAGACAAGATCGTCGTACTCGACCCGAAGGAGCTGAAGATCACGCGCGAGTTCGGTGTCGGCAACGACCCGGAGACCTTCGCCGTCAATCCGAAGAATGGCTACATCTACATCTCCAAGGAAGACGACGCCAAGGCCGAGGTCTATGACCCGAAGACGGGCGCCCTGATCGCGGAGATCCCGGTGGGTCTGGAGCCGGAAGGGGTCGCCATTTCCCCGGATGGAAGCAAGGTGATAGTGACCTCCGAGTCGACCAACATGCTCCACGTCATCGCCGTTCCGGAACACAGGGTGGTCGCCAACATCCTCGTCGGGGCCCGCCCCCGGGCCGCGACCTTCAATCGTGACGGCACCCGCGCCTACGCGAGTTCGGAGATCGGTGGAGAGGTGGTCGAGGTGGACATGGCCAGCCACGAGATCGTCCACCGCCAGCCGCTCGGCTCGGACAAGGCCAAGCCGAAGGATGTTGTGCTGTCAAAGGACGAGAAGCTCCTGTACGTGGCCGGTGGACGACTCAACAAGGTGATGGTGCTGGATGCCGATAGCCTGGAGATCAAGAAGGCTATCCCGGTCGGCAAGCGGGTCTGGGGACTGGCCCTGTCCCGGGACGGCAGCCGCCTCTATACCACCGATGGAGTCAGCGGAACGGTCTCGGTCATCGACACCGGCAAGAACGAGGTCATCGCCACCATCAAGGTCGGCAAGTTCCCGTGGGGTATCGCCATCGACGACTGAGGATTGCTCACCACAGAGACACGGAGGTCACGGAGATCGTCAATCCGGTCAGCCGGGCAGGCATGAGCCCGGCTGACCGGATACCTTCCACCCAAATATCCTGGCTTCTGTCGGCCCTGCCATAACTCTACTTCCCACCACTGGCAGGCTGGAACTGGGTACGTTCGACACCACGTACCTCAGGGCCCCTTCCCCACACTGCTGCGTCCCGACCTGCTTTTTCCACTGTTACCGTCGCTCTCCCTCACCCGGTGCCGGGGCTGACCTTCAACCTGACAAAAAAAATGGGCGCTTCGATAATCGAGGCGCCCATCAACTGCCAAGAGGGGGTCTGTGTACTCTCTTCTACAATTCCGGGATCCTCCGTGTCCTCTGTGCCTCCGTGGTGAGCTCTAAAGCGTGATCTTGATGCCGAGCCAGCCGCCGATGGGGGCGCCCGGCCCCAGGAACCGGGGATCCGACATGGCTGGTGTGAAGCCCGGCCCGCTCCCGTTGAAGACCTCCCCCGGCTCCCCCAGCAGTCCGAAGCTCTCGTAATCGGTATCGAAGAGGTTGTTGATCCGGCCAAGAATGGTCACATGCTCATTGAACCGGTAACTGGCGTGGACGTTGACCACCACGTAGCCATCAATGGTGTCAAGCAGATTGGCCTCGTCTCCCCGCAGGTACTGGTCCGAGTTGTAGTTCAGGTCACCGCCGATGCTGAGGGCATCGCTGAAGGCGTAGTCGCCTCCGATCTTGAGGGTATGCTGGGGGATCCCGGGGATCCGGTCACCACCCTGGACCTGGATGTTGCCGTTGGCGTCGGCCAGCGGGTGATTGGGGCTGTTGGAGAGGAAGGGATCGTCGAAGGTGGCATCGACGAAGCTGTAGTTGAGGAACCAGGCCAGGTGGTCGAACGAGGTCCCGGCAAGCCCCAGCTCGATACCGCGGCGGAGGGTGTCGCCGATGTTGTCGAAGAAGCCGATGTTGCCGGTGGTGCCGCCGGTGGACTGGAAGATGATGTCGTCCTTGTTGGTGGTCCAGAAGCCACCCAGGTGCCAGTCGATCTCCTGCCACTGGCCACGCAGGCCGGCCTCCCAGCTCTCGGCCACCACCTGCTGCAGCGGCGGATCGGCGAGAAAGGCGTTGGGCAGGCTGCAGGGGGCATCGGGTGAAGCACAGGAAAGCTCCACCGGGGTCGGCGCCCGGGAGGACTCGCTGTAGCTGCCATACACGTTGAGCGTCTCCGTCGCCTGCCAGGTCAGGCCGACGGCGGGATTGAAGCGCTCGTAATCGTGCTCGCCGTTGAGGGCAGGATTGTAGTTGAGCAGATTGCGGTCACCCACCTTGACCTTGGTGGCGTTGTAGCGACCGGCCACGGTGAGATCGAGGGTCTCGGTCACGGCGAAGGTATCGGTGAAATAGACCGACATCGTCCGGGTGCTGGTCGTGATCCGCGTCTCCTCGTCCGGCACGAACAGGCCCGGGCGGGTGGTCCCACGGTCGGCGGTCAGCGCCGCCACCTC
>RFJX01000066.1 GCA_003694425.1 Gammaproteobacteria bacterium | reverse complement strand
TGACAACTGACAACTGACAACTGACAACTGACAACTGACAACTGACAACTGACAACTGACAACTGACAACCATCTCACGCCAGCAACACGGCCACCACGCCGGTCAGAAAGATCCCGTCGAAGGTGCCGGCCCCGCCGATCGATGCCATCGGCGCGCCCAGATTGCGGACCTCCTTCAGATGCAGCAGATCGGCCCCGACCAGTACCCCGATGGTGCCCGATACATAGGCGATTGCCGGGCTGTTGTCGCCATCCAGCAGCAGGGCCACCAGCGCCGCCGTCGCCGGCGCGATGAGGATCGGCATCGCGATACCCATTCCGGGGACGGGCTGGCTCATCCGGTAGCTGACCGCGGCCACCACCACCATGCCGATGAGGGCCGGGAGCAGGATGGAAGGGTCACGGCTCACCAGATAGAGGGAGAAGAGCAACGGGATGATGCAGCCGCCCACATTGACGGCGA
This sequence comes from Gammaproteobacteria bacterium, assembly GCA_003694425.1. Taxonomy (GTDB): domain Bacteria; phylum Pseudomonadota; class Gammaproteobacteria; order J113; family J113; genus J113. The sequence goes on along the minus strand of RFJX01000066.1, from coordinate 7,552 downwards.
TGATCGTGTAACCCTCGAAGCGGTCGAAACGGGGCCGCAGGAGGGTGACCAGGGGATGTTCTTCGGGGGGCAGCACCTGGGTGGCCCTGACCTTCACCAGCGGAATGTTGATGGCGCTGCCGAGCAGTGACCCGAACAGCAGCGTGAAGGCAGCCCCCGGGGAGAGGCCGAGCTTCTGGAAGGCGATGGTGAGGATCCCCAGCTGGACGAAGGCCAGCAGCCAGCCGAGGAGGAAGATGAAGAGGATCAGGAGCAGCGGAGAAAAGGGCATCTTGAGGAGTGGCGTCCGTGTAAGATGGTGGGGCAACAGGATACCGGCCCAAGCGTCCGTTATCCATTTGTCGGCAACACGGATCCCGGAGGGAGAAGCAGATGAATGCGGATTTTCGGCGGCGCCTGCTGGCAGGGGAGAGACTTGTCGGTACCCTGCTCACGCTGCCCGACCCGGCGGTGCCGGAACTGATGCGCCACCTCGGTTACGACTGGCTGTTCATCGACTGTGAGCATGGACCCTTCGAGGCCCAGCAGGCCCAGGCCATGCTCCAGGGCGCCCACCCCCTTCCCTGTCTGGTGCGGGTGCCCTCATCGGACCCGGTCTGGCTCAAGAAGATGCTGGACATCGGCCCCGCCGGTGTGATCGTCCCCCAGGTGAACAGCCCGCAACAGGCCGCCGCCGTGGTCGCCGCATGCCGTTATCCACCCCGGGGGGAGCGGGGCATCGGCGTCGGTCGCGCCCATGGCTTCGGCCCCGGATTCCAGGACTATCTGCGCAATGCCAACGAGGCGGTCTCGGTCGTGGTCCAGGCCGAGCACATCGAGGCGGTGCGCAACATCGAGGCCATCGCCGATGTGCCCGGGATCGACTGCATCCTGGTAGGACCAAACGACCTGGCGGCGAGCATGGGCCGGATCGGCGAACTGGACCACCCCGATGTGAAGGCGGCCATCGCCCGCGTCCGCGACTGCTGCCGCGCCAGGGGGATCCCCCTGGGCTGTTTCGGGGTCACCCGCGAGGCGATCCGCGAGTTCATCGACCAGGGTTTCTGCCTGATCACGGTCGGCGTGGACGTCCTCTATCTGGGCCAGGCCGCGGGCGAGATGCTGGCGGCGGTGAGGGAGATGGGGGATGGCAGATAGCGATTCGCTGGCGAGCAGTGACAGGGCGGCTATAACATAGGGGCTGTCGGCCATCGGCCTTCGGCTATCGGGTTGGAGGGCTTGATGAGGCAGGGGAGGAAATAACGCTTCTGTCCAACAGCCAACAGCCCTCTCAGTGACACTCCCCCTGGCCTGGATGCAGGCGCTGGATGCGCCAGCCGAAGGCCAGCGGAGTGCCGTTTCTTCGCAGTCCCGGATCGCGCCAGCGCGGATAGCGCCGCCGCCACTGCTCCAGCGGGATGACGAATTCCCCGGCCGCCGGGAGTGAGGCCGGGTCGAGCCCCTCCCTTGCGATGAGGTCCTGCAACTGCGGTGGTGGTTCCTCCCCCCGTTTCAGGTCCCAGACGATGAGGCAGTCACCGGGGCGTTCCCGTGGCGGGGGGCGATAGTAGGTATAGGGCAGGGCCACCACCCGGGAATCGGGAAAGGCCAGGCGCAGATTTCCGCCGATGTGCTCGTCTCCGGCCAGGATCGTACCGGCGGTGAACCCGGCCTCCCGCACCGCCCGTGCCAGCTCCGGATAGGGGGCCAGGACCCGGCAGCGATGGCACAGGGGCGGGCCCACGGTGTCCAGGGCCGTGCGATAGCCGATGACGGCGAGGTTGAGGACCAGCAGGACCCCCAGCAGGACGCCCAGGCGCTTGCGCGGCAGGCCGGTCGCGGCGGTGGCGGCGCGCAGGCGCAGGAACAGCCACAGTGGCACCAGCAGCAGGAAGGGGTGCATCCAGCGCGATTTCAGCGTGGTGACGCCCCCGATCGCGACCATCCCGAGCAGCGCCAGCACAATCAGCAGGTGGAACCGGTCCATCAGCGCGGTCCAGGGGTCCCGTTCCCGGGGCTGCCTGAGGGTCTCCGGGAAGAGCAGGGGCAGCAGCAGGGCGAGGGCCAGGAAACCTGCGATGGCCCCGGCCAGGTGACCCAGGCCGGTCAGGGTATGCCCGATCCAGTCCCCGGAGATGCCACCCTGGAGGGTATGCCGGAAGATCGCCCCGGCAGTGTCCGGTCGTTCCAGCAGGCCGAGTCCGAAGGGGGCGAACAGGACCGGCGCGATGAGCAGGGGGATTGCCAGCTGTGGGCGCAACAGCCGCTCACGGAGGCCCCGTCCGGCGAGCACCGCGAGCAGCAGCACGGGCAGGAAGACGAAGTAGCCGTACTTGGAGAGGCTGCCGATGCCCATGGCCAGACCCAGCAGAGCCCAGTCGCGCAGACGACCCTCCTGAAGCACCCGGAGCAGCGCCCAGAGGCTCATCGCGCAGGCGGCGGACAGCAGCAGGGTATGGGTGACGCCGATGTGGAACTTCCAGCCGATCTGGTAGCAGAGGGTGAGGGAGAGGGTGGCCAGCAGGGCCAGCCGGTCGTCCCGCAGCAGGCGGCGTGCCGCCAGGTAGTGGAACAGATAGACGGCGAAGATCAGCAGGTACTTGAGCAGGACCACGGCGGGCAGTCCCACCCCGAGCAGCCGCTGCATCCCCCACAGCAGCCAGGTATAGAGCGGCGGCTGGCTCAGGCCGTAATGCGGTTGCAGGCTCTGGGCATAGATCACCTGCTCGACGTGGTCGACCTCTGCGGTGCCGGTGAGCAGCAGCCGCAGGAGGGCGTGCAGCAGGCAGTAGCCGGCCAGCAGGAGCAGGGCCGTGGTGGGCCTCCAGAGCGGGTGGTCGGGGCGAAAGAGCCCCGCCTCCACCCTGTCCGGTCGCCGGCGCATGCCGGCTCAGGCCCCGGGGTCGGGCTGGAGCCGTCTTTCCCGGCGGATCAGGATCAGGTTGCGCAGATAGATGAAGGTGCCGACCGACTGGCCGAGGATGAAGACCGGGTCCTCGCGGTGGATGGCATAGCTCAGGAGGGTGAGACTGCCGGCGATGGAGAACCACCAGAAGGCGATGGGGATCACACTGCGTCCCATCCGCTCGCTGGTGAGCCACTGGATCAGGAATCGCATGGAGAAGAGGGCCTGGCCGAGAAACCCTACGGCCAGCCAGAGGGTGTTGCTCATCTGATCACCTCGAATTGGACGGACCCCTTGCTGCGCCGCTTCAGCCAGAGGACACCGCACAGGTCGACGATCCCGACCCACAACCGGTTGTTGATGCCGTATTTGGAGCGGCCGTGTTCCCGCGGCCGGTGACTGACGTCACAGGTGAGCACCTGGCCGCCATTCATCTGCGCCAGGGCCGGGAGGAAGCGGTGCATGTGGTCGAAGAAGGGGAGATCCAGGAAGCACTGGCGCGTGAAGAGCTTGAGACCGCAACCGGTATCCCGGACCCGGTCGCCCAGCAGGGCGCCCCGGACACGGTTGGCGACCCGCGAGGCGAGCCGGGTGAGGGCCGAGTCGCGGCGGCGGGCGCGCTGGCCGCAGACCATCACCGCCTCCGGCTGTCGGCGCAGGGTCGCGATCAGCGCGGGGATGTCGCCGGGGACGTTCTGCCGGTCGCCGTCCATGGTGACGATCCAGGGCGAACGGGCCAGGCGCACCCCGGTCCTCAGGGCGGTGCTCTGTCCGCACTGCCGGGCATGGCGGGCGACGACGAGACGCAGGCGCGGGTTGTCGTAACCGGCCAGCCGCTGGGGGGTGGCGTCGCTGCTGTGATCATCCACCACCACCACCTCGGCGGGCAGGTGTTCATCGGGCAGGGAGGCGATCTCGTCCAGCAGGGGGAGGATGTTCTCCTGTTCGTCGTGGACCGGGATGACGACGCTGTAGCTGAGGGGCTGTAACTGGCTGGACATCAAACGGAAAAGGGGTTGCTGTTGCAGTGCAGCGGCCGATTATACGCCCCCCGCCCCCCGGCGGCTATGAGTCCCCGTTTTCGAGCACCGGATAGCGTACGGACTCTATCTCCAGCAGCTGCTCGCCGGCGGGGCGCCGCCAGCGAACCTCGTCTCCGATCCCCTTGCCGATCAGTTCCCGCCCGAGCGGAGAGGACCAGCTGATCAGCCCGCGTGCCGGATCGGCCTCGTCTTCGCCGACCAGGGTGACCTCCAGCGGCTTCCCCTCCTCATCCCTCAGGGTGACCGTGGCGCCGAAACGGACGCTCTCCTCCCCGGCCGGTGGTGGCGGGACCGGAATGGCGCGCCGGAGCTGGGTCTCGAAATAACGCAGGTCCCGTTCGATCTGCTTCCGCGCGTTGCGCGCCTCCAGGTCGTCCCTGTCCTTGAGCGTGCCGAGCTGGCTACGCAGCTGCTCCACCTGACTCTGCAGCAGGCGCAGTCCGCGCGGGGTGACGTAATTGGGTCCGGGACTGACGGGACGGTCCGGCAGGTCGGTTTCCGCCTGCTCGCCGTCCGCCTCCTTCACGAATGCTCGACTCATGGTGAAATTATAGCCGCCTGGTCCGCGTCACCGCCGCTCCGGGGATCACGACGGCACTTTTTTCTCCGGCTGACTTGAATATCACCCCGGCATGCGCCATCTACATGAGGTCGTCCACATTCGATGAGGTAAGAGGAAATGGGAGCACTGGATGAACTGCGCAGCGGTCTGAGCCGGACCTGGGATACCCTGGCCGAGGGTTGGCGGCAACTCGTGGAGCGGGCCAGTGGTGCGCTGACCCGCTTCGTTCCCCACCACGAGGGCGAGGAGGCGTTGCCGGCCCCGCTGGCCCACCATGCCCCGGTCTGGGGGCTGCTGGCGGCCGAGGTCCGGGAGGACGAAGAGAATATCGTCGTGCGTCTCGAGGCGCCCGGCATGAAAGACGAGGATTTCGATATCCGGGTAGAGCCGAACGGCCTGCTGGTCTCGGGAGAGAAACGGTATGAGCGGGAGGAGCGGAAGGGCAGCTACCACATCATGGAGCGCGCCTACGGCCGTTTCCAGCGGCTGATTCCGCTACCCCATCCGGTACGCGAGGAGGGGGCCACGGCCCGGTACCGGCGTGGCGTGCTGGAGATCACCCTCCCGAAGCTGAAGCCGCATGGCCGGCGCCGGATCGAGGTGAAGGCGGACTGAGGCAGCCGGGGCGCCGATCCGGCCACCGTCAGGGCCGGATCAGCCAGGCCTCCTCGCGCAGCGCGCTCAGTCCCCGCGCACGCAGCTTCGGCTCGCTCTCCAGCACGTCACGGGAGCGGAGTGCCCTCACGGTCGAGCAGCCGTCGAACAGGCTCCGCACCTCCTCCTCTTCCACGGAAAAGGGCGGTCCTTCCATCTCGCCCCCGGGGTAGGCGAGGGTGACCAGGAGGATGCGCGCCCCTGCGGGCAACAGCCCCAGCAGATGTGCGGCATAGCGTGGGCGCATCTCCGGCGGAAAGGCGACCAGTGCGGCCCGGTCATAGACCAGGGTACAGGAGTGGACGTCCACCGGCTGGAGATCGAAGAAGTCGCCGCAGTAGAGGGTGAAGCCGGTGGCGTCGTGGCGGCTCAGGTCGCCCGAGCGCAGGCTCCGGTAACGCAGGCCGTTCTCCCTGAAGAAGCCCTCCACCGCCAGCGGACTGAGTTCCACCCCGGTGACCGGGTGTCCCTGCTCCTGCAGCCACAACATGTCGAGGCTCTTGCCGCACAGGGGGACGAAGACGTGTTCGCCCGGGCGTGGCGTGAGCAGGGGGAAGCAGTGCTCCAGGGTCTCGTTGACCCGGTCCTGGTGGAAACCGATCTGGTTCTCCTGCCAGCGCTGGTGCCAGAATTCCGGTTCCATCGTTCTACTGCAGGCTCAGGAGCCGTTCCCGCTGCTTGAACTGACCCTTGAGGAAGGCCATCTGGTCGGAGAGGATGCGCCGGTTGCAAAGGGCCAGATATTCCGCCCAGTTGGGCACATAGGGCACCGCCAGCAACTGCAGCCCGGCCTCCTCCGGTGTCCGGCTCCCCTTGCGCGTGTTGCAGTGGCGACAGGCGGCCACCACGTTGGACCACTGGTCGCGCCCTCCCCGCGAGAGGGGCATGACGTGGTCCCTGGTGAGCATCGAGGGGCCGTATTCCTGTCCGCAGTACATGCAGAGGTGACCGTCGCGGCGGAACAGTTCATGATTGTTCAGCGGCGGGACCCCGCGCCGGACCTTTCGGCCATAGCGGGACTGGCGCACCGCGATGATGGAATTGATGGTGACGGAGGAGCGCTCGCCGGTGAGCCGGCAGGTGCCGCCGCGGAAGGTAAACAGGCTCTCGCCGGCGGTCCAGGCAATCATCTCCCTGCTGTAGAGACAGACGGCCGCCTGCCAGGGGATCCACTTCTGTGGTTGCCCCGTGCTGTTGAGCCGGAGGATCAGCGGTGGGTGCGGATTCATGACTGTCCTGGTTCCTTCACGCCTTTGTATTGGAATGGTGGGGTAAGATCAAGTTCCTTTGGCCTGAAGGACCGTTCATGGATTCCGTCGAAAGACTGCTGGAGATCATGCAGCGACTGCGCGACCCGGAGAGGGGCTGTCCCTGGGACCGCGCCCAGGACTGGCGCTCCATCGTGCCCCACACGCTGGAGGAGGCGTACGAGGTGGCCGAGGCGATCGAGAACGGTGATTTCGATTCCCTGCGCGACGAGCTGGGTGACCTGCTGTTCCAGGTGGTCTACTACTGCCAGTTTGCGCGGGAGGAGGGCCGGTTCGATTTCGACGACGTGGTCGAAGGCATCTGCGAGAAGCTGGTCCGGCGGCACCCCCATGTCTTCGGTGACGAGCGGGTGGAGGATGCGAAATCCCAGAGTCTGGCCTGGGAGGCGCACAAGCGGCGGGAACGGGAGGCGAGGGGCAGCGGACTGCTGGACGGGGTCGCGCGGACCCTTCCGGCCCTGAGCAGGGCCAGGAAGCTGCAGCAGCGGGCCGCCGCGGTCGGATTCGACTGGCAGGATATCGATCCCGTCTTCGCCAAGCTGCACGAGGAGATCGACGAGCTGAAGGAGGCCCTCGAGCAGGGCGGACCGCAGGAGGCAGTTGAGGAGGAGCTGGGTGACCTGCTGTTCGTATGCGTCAATCTGGCGCGGCACGCGGGGGTCGATCCGGAGCGGGCGCTGCGCCAGGCCAATCGCAAGTTCGAGCGCCGCTTCGCCCATGTCGAGCGGCGTCTGCGCGAGCAGGGCAGGGAGCCTTCCGCGACCCCCCTCCCGGTGATGGACGCCCTGTGGGACGAGGCAAAGGAAAGGGAGAAGAAGCGATGAAATTCGGTACGGTCATGGCGGTCCTGCTGTTGCTGGCCGGGCCGGCGGCCCTCGCCCAGAGTGGAGAGGTCACGACCGCCTCGGCCCTGCGCCGGTCTGCGGACCCCGGCGCCCCGGTGGTGGTCTGGCTGAAGGCGGGAACGCGCGTGACCGTCGTCGGGCGGGACGGGGGCTGGCTCCGGGTACGCACCACGGCGGAGCCTCCGGCCGAGGGCTGGATCCGGATGTTCGATGTCCGTCTCGCCGGCAGCGGTGGCGGTGATGGGGAGGGAGGTGCCCTCTCCAGGCTGTTCGGCCTGTTCCGGGGCGAGCCGGAG
>RFJX01000065.1 GCA_003694425.1 Gammaproteobacteria bacterium | reverse complement strand
CTATACCCGCATGCTCACGGGGACCGTGGAACGGGCCGCCGGGGCGGGCTATGGCTCCCTGTCTCTCGTCTGCACCCCGGATTGCGCCCATCCTGCCCTGCGCGACCTGGCCCGCGCACACCGGCTGGAGATGGCTTCCCAGCGCGGCGCGGACCTGGGCGAGCGGATGTGTCACGCGCTCGGCACCGCTCTGGCCCAGCGGCCGCGGGCCGTACTCATCGGCACCGATGCCCCTTCCCTCGGCCGGGATGACCTGGTTGCGGCGCGTGCGGCGCTGGCGGACGGTGCCGAAGCGGTCTTTGTGCCGGCGGAGGACGGGGGCTATCTGCTGGCCGGTTTCAGCCAACGGGTGGACCCGGCGCTCTTCTCCGGCATCGAGTGGGGCAGCAACCGGGTGTGGCGGCAGACCCGGGAGCGGCTGGAGGCGCTCTCCGTCAGATGGCGGGCGCTGCCCACGCGCTGGGACGTGGACCGGCCGGCGGATGTCGACCGGTGGCTGCGGGAGGAGGGCCTCACAGACCCAGGAGTCTGAGTTTCCTGCTGCGCTTGCGGTCGAGGCGGATGATGTAGCGCTGCAGGCTGCGCCGCTCGGCCCGGGTCAGGCCGAGGAAGCGGCCCCGCAGGTGCATGAAGGCGGTCCGTTCCCAGTCGTCCGCCTGGCGTACCTCCAGCGAGGTGATGATCCGCTCCTCGTCCGGGAGGGTGATGAAGCAGCGCGGGATCACGGTGCCGCGGCCGATGCGGAAGGCGGGCCGGCTGCGCAGCCGCAGGTTGCAGCCGGCCACCGAGAGGTCACTGACGTCGGCGTTGAGCAGGATGTCGTTGTCGGTCATCAGCTGGGCGGTGACGTGCTCGTCGACCGGGATGGGGGCCCGGTAGTGTTCCCGCCGCTGGATGTAGCGGATCTCCTCCGGCAGGGTGGTGCGGAAGAAGGGCAGGCCCTGATATTCGCCCAGATCGGTCACCACGGCGTCGAACCGGACCTGCACCCCCTTGTTGCGTGCCGTCACCCGGACGCGGGTCCCGGCCACGAGTTTTCCCTCTCCGGGTGACGGGGCCAGTTCGTCGAACACGATATGCCCCGATTCGGGGTCCAGCTTGAGGATTGCACTGTTGTAATCGCCTTCCTCTCCCATGACGTGGACCGCCACCAGGGTATGGCCGGTGCGGATCTGCTCGAGCATGGCGTGGATCTGGCGTTGATCGGTCAGGCGGGTGGCTTCCGGATCGTCCAGGGCGGGGCGCTCGTCGGGGGTGTCGTCCCTCCGGTCACGGAACAGGGGGATGCGGAAGGGCAAGCCCGTTTCCTCCTTCAGGCTTTGATGGAGGCGCCGGAGCCGCTGTCGCCGCCCTTTTCGAACTGGCCTCCCGCGCCATAGGTCGGGGCCGGATCGCCGCCCTGCAGGATCGCGAGGAGGCGGGTGTTGAAGGCGTTCGAGGCCGCGATCAGCCCGCCAAGGACCTGATTGCGCTCCTGACAGCGGCACAGGAGGTCGAGCAGCTCCCGCCATAGCCGGTCCAGCGGCCCGTCACCGAGGCAGGCCTCGATGCCAGCCGCGTCGGGTGTGTGGCCCTGCCGGGCGACCTCGGAGAGGAAATCCCGCGTGATCCCCTCGAGCCGCTCTCCCAGTGCCAGTTTCTCGCCGGCGATCGCCTCGATTGCCCCGGCCTGACGCCCGGCGATGGCCTCCTCTTCCCGGGAGAGGACCTCCAGCAGCTCCCCGGCCAGCCTGTGCTGCTCACGCAACAGGCGGCCCAGGGTGGAGTCCGGGGCGGTCATGGGAGGTTACCGTCCGCCGCCCTGCATCAGGGCCTCGAACTGGACCAGCTTGTCGGCCACCCTCTGCGCATCCGGCTGGTAGGTGCCGTCGGCGATGGCCCGGCGCAGGGTGTCCACCCGCTGCTGATCCACCTCCGGGGTCTGCTCGATGCGGTCTCTCACCGCCTGCAGGCGACTGGCCGTGGGGGTCAGGTTCACGCTGTCCTGGCGGGTCGCCGGGTCGCCCCGGTCCGGTTTCTGGTCCACCTCGCGACCGGCGCCACGCTGGCTCTGCTGCAGCCGCTGGCTGTCATTGACCTGGGTGATGTTGTTGCTGTTGGGACCACTCACTTCTGCGACCATCTGACACCTCTTTCAGGCCTTGAACCCGATAACGGCATTGTAGCCCATATCTTTACGCCCGATGTGGCGGAGCGTGACGGGCTTCACAAACCGACCCGCACCGTGCGGGCGTCGATTACCTTCCCTTGGACGACCCTGCGCGAACGCAGGTTCCGTACCCGGATGCGTTCCCCCGCGACGCCGTCGGCCAGGGCGACACCGGCCATCCTGACCTCGATCGACCCGTCCTTCGCCACCAGCAGGACACGGGCGCCGCGTTCGATGACCACCCGGGGTTCGAGCTGGCTGTCGGTGAGCACCCTGCCGGCCAGCAACGGGGCGCGGGTCACCATGCCGACCACCCGTCCCGGATCGGTGAAGAAGCCCTGGTGCAGGCGATAGATGTCCTTCGACACCCGCTCGAGATCGCGTGCAGTGATCACGTGTCCCCGGGGCAGGGCACTGCGGGTCACCAGTACCTCCCGGTACAGGGCAACGCGGACCGGGACGTAGATCGACCAGGATGAGGGCGCAGCGCATCGCACCCCGATCAGGCGGCGGTTGCCACTGCCCCTGGAGGGGGGGGCGAATGCCTCGAGCGGGACGCCACAGGCGGGAAGCCGAAGGCGCGGATCGAGCCTGGCCGCCTCGATCTCCAGCCGGCCTTCGCCGGCCTGGATGTCGCTGGCGGCAAAATCTGCCGCCAGCCGGCGGATGGATTCCGGGTCCTGGCGCTGTGCGGCTGTCGCCATTCCCCCGATCAGCAGCAGAATCAGACCGCTGGCGACGGAAATCTGACGGAACGATGCCTTCGTGCGTTTCATGCCCCTGACATTGCAAGGTACGTGCCGCATGCGGTTCGTCGGTCCCCGTCTCAAGAACAGGCTGAAACGGCCGTTACACCGAGCAGGGCGCCGGGTTGCCGGCCGAACAGGGACGCGGGCCGGGTCTGGCCGTCCCCGGGGGCGATGCCCGCGGTTATACTCCGGCCCGGTATCTGAACACTCTATCTTCGTGACGGGGAACATTACAGGTGGCACTTCCTCCCGCCGGGACCGACATCTCCTCCCACGCTACCGTCAGCATGGTGGACTACGAGCGCTTTTGCCGCTTTCTCGAGCAGTCCTGCGGCATCGTCCTGGGTCCGGGGAAGATGTATCTGGTCTCCAGCCGCCTCGCCCCCCTCCTGCGCGAACAGGGGCTGTCCGGCCTGGGTGAGCTGGTGCAGCGGCTGGAGAGCGGCCGCTCCCGGGCCCTGCGGGTCGCCGTGGTCGATGCGATGACCACCAATGAGACCCTCTGGTTTCGTGACGGCCATCCCTTCGAGCTCCTCAAGGAGGAGGTGCTGGAGCGCCTGTCCGGTCCCCGGGCCGGCCCCGTCCGGATCTGGTCGGCAGCCTGTTCCACCGGCCAGGAGCCCTATTCCATCAGCATGGCGGTGCAGGAATGCAACGAGAAGAGTCCGGGCCGGCTCCCGGCGGGGGTGGAGATCATCGCCACCGACATCTCCCCATCGGTCCTGAAGCAGGCCCGTGAGGGCATCTACGAGGAGCTGGAGCTGCGGCGGGGGCTCTCGCCGGAGCGGCGCCAGCGCTTCTTCCGGGACCTTGGGGACGGGAGGATGCAGGTCCGGGAGGATATCCGCAGGCGGGTGACCTTCCGCGAACTGAACCTGCTGCAGAGCTACGTCGGGCTGGGGAGGCTGGACGTGGTCTTTCTGCGCAATGTCCTCATCTACTTCTCACACGAGAACAAGAGCGACATCCTGCGCCGGGTCGCCCAGGCCCTGCGGCCGCCGGGCTACCTGTTCCTCGGGGGATCGGAGCCGATGGCGAGCTACTCCGATGCCTTCGAGATGGTGCGCTGCCGGCGTGGCGTGGTCTACCGCCTGAAGGAGGGCGCCGGCGGGGGCATCAACGCTCGCGGTAGGTGATGCGGCCCTTGGTCAGGTCGTAGGGGGTCAGCTCCACCGTCACCCGGTCTCCGGTGAGGATGCGGATGTAGTGCTTGCGCATCTTGCCGGAGATGTGTGCGGTCACGATGTGGCCGTTGTCCAGCTCGACCCGGAACATGGTGTTGGGCAGGGTCTCGATGACCGTGCCCTGCATCTCGATGTGGTCTTCTTTCGCCATCTATACCTTTTTATACCGGACTTGCCCGTGCCTCAAGGGCGCGCATTGTGACGCAGCCGCCGGCGATCATCAAGCCGGGGGCGTTTCGCTCCAGCCGCCGGGCCCCAGATATTCCAGCGGCCGGTACTCGTTCTTGTAGCGCATCTTCGCGCAGCCGGAGATCCAGTAGCCCAGATAGAGCCACTTGAGATGCGCCTCCCGCGCCAGCCGGATCTCGCTCAGGACCGCATGGCGGCCGAGGCCGCGGCGGGACCCGGCCGGCTCGAAGAAGGTGTAGACCGCCGAGAGGGCGTCGGGCAGCCGGTCCACCACCGCCACCGCCAGCAGCCGATCCTTCAGCCGGAACTCGTACAGAAGGGTGTCGCTCCAGTCCGCCCGGATGAAACCCAGGTAGTCCTCCCGCGTCGGCTGGTCCATGCCCCCGCCGGCGTGGCGGGCGGCGAGGTAGCGCTCGAACAGGGCGAAGTGCTCCGGGTCGAATTCCGGGCCCCGTTCGGTGATCTCCAGATCGGCATTGGCGCGCAGGCAGCGGCGCTGGCGGCGGTCCGGCCGGAACCGCTCCACCGGCACCCGGACCGGGACACAGGCCCGGCAGCCCTCGCACTGCGGCCGGTAGACG
>RFJX01000064.1 GCA_003694425.1 Gammaproteobacteria bacterium | reverse complement strand
CGGTAGCGGTGCAGTGCCCCGAGCAGGGCCTCCCGGTTGGCGAAGACGATGTCGCGCCACATCTCCGGGCTGGAGGAGGCGATGCGGGTGAAGTCCTCGAAGCCGCCGGCGGCGAGCCGGAACAGGTCCTTCGCCTCCTCCATCTGCGCCAGGCAGTCGACCAGGGAATAGGCCAGCATGTGCGGCAGGTGGGAGGTGGCGGCCAGGATGCGGTCGTGGTAGTCCACCGCCATCTCCTCCGGCTCGGCCCCGGTGGCACGCCACATCGCCCGTACCAGAGTCAGGGCCGCGGGATCGGTCTCCGGCAGCGGGGTGAGGATCACCCGGTGGCCCCGGTAGAGTCCGGCGAAGGCCGCCTCCACCCCGTTGCGCTCGGTACCGGCGATGGGGTGGCCGGGGACGAAGCGCGGCAGGGCCTGCCCCAGCAGCAACCGCGCCTGCTCCACGACCGAGCCCTTGGCGCTGCCGACATCGGTGATCACCGCCTGTTCCCCGACCGCTCCGGCGATACGGTCGAAGACCGCCCCGAAGGCGCCCAGCGGCACCGCCACCACCACCAGCTCCGCCCCGGCGACCGCCTCGGCGGGGTCCGCGAAGACCTGGTCGACCACCTGCAGGGCCAGCGCCTTCTCCCGCTCGGCCGGATCGTTGCTGACCCCGGCAATCTCCCGGCAGAAACCGGCCTCGCGCAGGGCCATGGCCAGTGAGCCGCCGATGAGGCCGATGCCGATGATGGCGATGCGCCCGACGGTCACGCGGCGTGCTCCGTCTGCAGTACATCGGCCAGGGCCTCGAGGAAGCGCCTGTTCTCCTCCGGCAACCCCACCGTCACCCGCAGGAAGGTGGGCATGCCGTAGCCGGCCACCGGGCGCACGATCACGCCCCGCTGCAACAGGCCCCGATAGATCGGCATCGCATCGCGGCCGAAATCGACACAGAGGAAATTCCCCACCGAGGGGATGACCGAGAGCCCCAGGGCCTCGACCCCCTCCCTGAGCTGCACCAGCCCCTCGCGGTTGAGCGCCACGCTGCGCGCCACGTGGGCCGTATCGCCCAGCGCTGCCAGTCCGGCGGCCTGGGCCGGGGCGTTGACGTTGAACGGCTGGCGCACCCGGTTGAGCAGCTCGGCGAGTGAGGGATCACTCACGCCATAGCCCAGGCGCAGGGCGGCAAGGCCGTGGATCTTGGAGAAGGTCCGGGTGACCAGCAGGTTGCGGTGGCGGGGCAGGAGGGTGATGCCGTCCGGGTATTCCGCTTCCGTGACATACTCGAAATAGGCCTCATCCAGCACCACCAGCACCTCCGGAGGGACGCGCTCCAGGAAGGCCTCCAGCCGGACCCGATCGACCCAGGTCCCGGTGGGGTTGTTGGGGTTGGCCACGAAGATCAGGCGCGTCCGGCTGGTGACGGCAGCGGCCATCGCCTCCAGATCGTGGCCCCAGTCGCGCGCCGGCACCTCCACGGCGCGGGCCCCGACGGCCCGGGTCACCAGCGGATAGACCGCGAAGGCGTGGGCGGAGAAGACCACCTCGTGCTCCGGCGCCACGAAGGTGCGCGCCACCAGTTCGAGGATCTCGTTGGAGCCGTTGCCCAGGGTGAGCTGCCCCGGCGCCACCCCGAGCCTTGCGGACAGCGCCTCCTTCAGCACATGGCAGCTGCCATCGGGGTAGCGGTGCAGTGAGCCGACCGAGGCCGCCACCGCCTCGCGCGCCGCCTCCCCTGCCCCCAGCGGGTTCTCGTTGGAGGCCAGCTTGACGATGGAGGTGAGTCCCAGCTCGCGCGCCAGCTCCTCCTCCGGCTTGCCCGGCTGGTAGGGCACCAGCCCGCGCACCCCCGGCAGCGCCAGTTGTTCGAAATCGATTTGTTTCATTTTTTTCAATTCTCACCACGGAGACACGGAGGGCACGGAGATTTGCAGACAGAGAAAATATAAGTAATCGTCGTTATTCATGGATATTGTCTGTAGTTTCCCGGGCCGACAACCGAAAAACATCCACCCCGACACTCTCCGTGAACCCCGTGCCTCCGTGGTGCAATCCTCCTAAAGCACGGCCTGGGGGTAGGAACCGAGGTGCTTGACCATGGCGGCGCGGCGTTCGAGTTCGGTCACCGCCTCGCGCACCGGCTCATCCTCGATGTGGCCCTCGAGATCGACGAAGAAGACATAGTCCCACATCCCGATGCGGGAGGGGCGCGACTCGATCCGGGTGAGGCTGATCCGCTGTTCGGCGAAGGCCGAGAGCATCTCGTACAGGGCCCCGGCCCGGTTCGGGGTGGTGAACATGAGCGAGGTCTTGTCCCGGCCCGAGCGCGGGGTGTCCTGGCGGCCGATGACCAGGAAGCGGGTGGTGTTGTCCGGCTCGTCCTCGATGTTGCGGGCCAGGTAGCGCAGGCCGTAGAGCTCCAGCGCGGCATCGCCGGCGATGGCCGCGCTTTCATCCTCCTTCGAGGCCAGCCGGGCCGCCTCCGCGTTGCTGCTCACCGCCAGCCGATCGGCATGGGGCAGGTGTCCGTCCAGCCAGCGGCGGCACTGGGCCAGCGCCTGCTGGTGGGCATAGACCTTCTTCACCCCATCGAGGCCGTCACCTCGGCCCAGCAGGTGGTGGTGAATGCGCAGCACCACCTCCCCGCAGATCTTCAGCGGCGACTCCATGAACTGATCCAGGGTGTGGGTGACCACCCCCTCGGTCGAGTTCTCCACCGGCACCACCCCGAAGTGGGCGTCGCCGGACTCCACCTCGCGGAACACCTCGTCGATGGCGGCCAGCGGCGCCGTGTTGACGGAATGGCCGAAGTGCTTGAAGGCGGCGGCCTGGGTGAAGGTCCCCTCCGGCCCAAGGTAGGCGATGGTCAGCGGCTGCTGCAGGGCCAGGCAGGCGGACATGATCTCGCGGAACAGGCGCGCCACGTCCTCGTCCGGCAGGGGCCCCGGATTGTGCTCCAGCATGCGCCTGAGCACCTGCGCCTCGCGCTCCGGACGGTAGCAGCTGCTGTTGTTGCCGGCCGCCTGCTTGGCCCGGGCCACCTCGCCGGCGAGCCGTGCCCGCTCGCTGATCAGGTCGAGCAGTTTCTCGTCGATGGCATCGATACGCTCGCGCAGGCGCTGCAGTTCCCGTTCTGGCATGACGGCGATTGTAAAGGGATGGACAGGACCCCGCCAGCGTTCCTGCAGAAGGGAGTCTTGCGGGGACTACCGGCGGGGATCGATGGTACGGGTCAGGGTATCGGGGACACGGTTGCGGCGGGCGACGGTGTGCCGGACATCCGGCTCCCGACAATGAACCGTCGGGATGTCTGACCTCCGGGTGGGCATGGCAATGGGAAGGAGATGAACCCCGCCGCACCTGACCGGCATCGGGGCATCAGCCCGATGCCGGCGTCAATCCGGCGTGCTGATGCGGTTACCTCGACTGGACATACGCCTTCAGCTGCGACCAGGTGAAGAGGTAATCCTGATCCTTCTTCGGAATGTGACAGCCGGCGCACTCAAGTTCGTTCGGCTTGGGCTCGCCATTGGGGGTGTAGAGAGCGAAACCCCAGTCACCGGCCCGATGCCCGGCCGGGAACCCCTCCGGCCAGGAGCCGGATTTCTGCATCACGGCGATGGCCGCAAGGCCCTCCGGGACGAACAGTCCCGCTGCATCCTTGACGGGATTGCCTTCCGCGTCCTTGCGGATCTTGTAGATCTCCATGACCACAACCGCGCCCTCTGCGGTCTCTCCACCGGCACGGACCCCGGCTACGGCCTTGTCGTTGGCATAGAGCCGGGCCAGCTGTTTTCCGTTCATCCGGTTGACGGTCGCATAGTTGCTGAAACCGTCCTTGTATCCTTCCGG
The DNA here is from genome assembly GCA_003694425.1 of Gammaproteobacteria bacterium. GTDB lineage: Bacteria > Pseudomonadota > Gammaproteobacteria > J113 > J113 > J113. Next base: position 9,175 of record RFJX01000064.1, on the reverse strand, counting down.
GAAGGGAACGAACTCGGGGTCCCCTCCCGCGAGGGTGGACCCGCTCACCAGTACCGACATGATCGCAACACCGGCCAGATTTTTCATATCCGTTCTCCGTCATCCCGTGACATACCGGACGGAGCCTGAACTGCCCGGCCTCTGGAGTCAAGCTGGGCCGTCGCGTCCGGCTCGTCGCCCGGGCGGGCGGATTCCGCCTGGCGGACCCATCCCTCCGGAATCGTACGGCAGTACCATTGGAGTCATGTACGGGACTACCGGGACAGATGTATTACTAGTACTACCCGCTGCCATTCGTCTGAGGCATCACAGCCGAACAGAGTTGTGCTGCGTGCTACAGGAGCTTGTTGCTTGGCGGGTAGCCGTGACGCATTCGCACCGGGCCGCAGCCGGCCCGGCCCAATGGGGAGGAACCTGTCCGGGCGATAGCCCTCTGCTCAGGCCCCGCGTTCGAACTCGCGCAGGAAGGCGACCAGGGCCCTGACGCCGGAAAGCGGCATGGCGTTGTAGATGGAGGCGCGCATGCCGCCCAGGCTGCGGTGGCCCTTCAGCCCGACCAGGCCCGCTTCCCGCGCCTGCTCCAGGAAGCGCTCGTTGAGCGACTCGTCGGCCAGGCGGAAGCTGACGTTCATGCACGATCGGCAGGCGGGATCGACGTCGTTGAGGTAGAGGTCCGAATCGTCGATGGCCTTGTAGAGCAGCTCGGCCTTCTCCGCGTTGCGTCGCTCCATCTCCCCGAGCCCACCCTGCTCGAGCAGCCACTCGAAAGTCAGCCCGGCCAGGTACCAGGCGTAGGTCGGGGGGGTGTTGACCATGGAGTCCTTCTCCGCGTGCAGGGCGTAGTCGCAGAGGCTCGGGTAGTGATCGGCCAGGTGACCGATCAGGTCCTCGCGCACGATGACCACGCCCAGACCGGCGGTGGAGATGTTCTTCTGGGCGCCGGCGAAGATCAGGCCGAAGCGCTCCACGGGGACCGGCCGGGAGAGGATGTTGGAGGTCATGTCGGCCACCAGCGGCACCTCGCCGCTCTCCGGGACCTGCTGGAACTCGACCCCGGTGATGGTCTCGTTGGCGGTGTAGTAGAGGTAGGCCGCCTCCGGGTCGGTCTGCCAGCGTTCCGGGATGGGGATGGAGAGGAAGCCGTACTCCTCGCCGCTGGCGGCCACATTGACACAGCAGAAACGGCGCGCCTCGGCGATCGCCTTGCCGGACCAGTAGCCGGTATGGAGGTAATCGGCCTTCTCCCTGCCGCGCAGCAGGTTCATCGGCACCATGGCGAACTGGGGGCTGGCCCCACCGTGCAGGAACAGTACCTTGCAGGATTCCGGGATCCCCATCAGGGCGCGCAGGTCGGCCTCGGCCTTCTCCGCGATCGAACGGAACTCGGCCGTGCGGTGTCCCATCTCCAGCACCGACACCCCGGTGCCGCCCCAGTCGAGGAACTCCTCGCGGGCACGACGCATCACCGGCTCCGGCAGCATCGCCGGCCCGGCGCCGAAGTTGTAGACCCTGCTCACGCCTCTTCCTCCCCGTTGTCCTCTGCCGCGATCCGGGCGATGCCGACCAGCAGCTCGTCCTCGGCCAGCCGGATCATCCGCACCCCCTGGGTATTGCGCCCGAGGACCGGCACCTCGGCCACCCGGGTTCGCACCAGGGTGCCGGCGTTGCTGATCAGCATCAGCTCGTCCTCCTCCTGCACCTGCACCGCCCCGACCAGGGCGCCGTTGCGCTCGCTGCAGGCCATCGCGACCACCCCCTGGCCGCCGCGGCCCTGGGTGGAGAACTGGTCGGTGCGGGTGCGCTTGCCATAGCCGCGTTCGCTGGCGGTAAGGATGTCGCCCTCGGCCAGGACCACCATGGCGATGACCTGCTGACCCTCCTTCAGGCGGATGCCGCGCACCCCCGCCGCGGTGCGGCCCATCGGCCGGACGTCACTTTCATGGAAGCGGATCGCCTTGCCGGAGTCGGCGAAGAGCATGATGTCCCGCTCCCCATCGGTGATCGCCACGTCGACCACCTGGTCGCCCTCCCGCAGCTCGATGGCGATGATCCCGCTCGCGCGGGGGCGGGAATAGGCGGTCAGGGCGGTCTTCTTGACCGTGCCGGAGGCGGTGGCGAAGAAGACGTAGCTGCCCTCGTCGTATTCCCGGATCGGCAGCACGGCGTTGATCCGCTCCCCCTCCTGCAGCGGCAGCAGATTGACCAGCGGCCGGCCGCGGGCCCCGCGCCCACCCTGGGGGAGGCGATAGACCTTGAGCCAGTAGAGCCGGCCCAGGCTGGAGAAGCAGAGCAGGGTGTCGTGGGTGCGGGCCACGAAGAGCCGCTCGATGAAGTCCTCCTCCTTCATGGCGGTGGCGCTCTTGCCGCGCCCGCCACGGCGCTGGGCCCGGTAGTCGTCCAGCGGCTGGGACTTGGCGTAGCCGGCGTGGGATAGGGTCACCACCACCTCCTCGTCGGCAATCAGGTCCTCCAGCTCGAGGTCCTCGTGGGTCTCGATGATCTCGGTGCGGCGCCCGTCGCCGAACTGGTCCCGCACCGCCTCCAGCTCCTCGCGGATCACCTGCATCAGCCGCTCGGGGCGCTGGAGGATGTCCAGCAGGTCCCCGATCTTCTCCAGCAGCTTGCGGTACTCGTCGACGATCTTGTCCTGCTCCAGTCCGGTCAGCCGGTGCAGGCGCAGGTCGAGGATGGCCTGGGCCTGGGCCGGTGAGAGGCGATAGCCCGCCTCTCCCAGGCCGTAGTCCTCCTCCAGCTCCTCCGGCCTCGAGGCGGCGGCCCCGGCCCGCTCCAGCATCCCCGAGACCATCCCCGGTGCCCAGCGCCTGGCCAGCAGGCCGGCCTTCGCCTCGGCCGGGTTCGGGGCGGCCTTGATCAGGGCGATCACCTCGTCGATGTTGGCCAGGGCCACCGCCAGTCCCTCCAGCAGATGGGCCCGTTCGCGCGCCTTGCGCAGCTCGAAGATGGTGCGCCTCGTCACCACCTCGCGGCGGTGATTGATGAAGCACTCCAGCATCTGCTTCAGATCGAGCAGGCGCGGCTGGCCATCGACCAGGGCCACGCAGTTGATGCCGAACACGGTCTGCATCTGGGTGTGCTGGTAGAGATTGTTCAGCACCACCTCGCCCACCTCGCCGCGCTTGAGCTCGATCACCATGCGCATCCCGTCCTTGTCCGACTCGTCGCGCAGCTCGCGGATCCCCTCCAGTTTCTTCTCCCGCACCAGCTCGGCGATCTTCTCCAGCAGACGGGCCTTGTTGACCTGGTAGGGCAGCTCGGTGACGATGATGCGCTGGCCCTCGCCGTCCTGTTCTATCTCCGCCCTGGCGCGCACATGGATGCGTCCCCGCCCGGTGCGGTAGGCCTCGTGGATGCCCCGGGCCCCGTTGATGATCCCGGCGGTGGGGAAATCGGGCCCGGGGATGTGCTGCATCAGCGTGGGGATGTCGGCCTCGGGGTCCTCGATCAGGGTGATGCAGGCGCCGATCACCTCGCTCAGGTTGTGCGGGGGGATGTTGGTGGCCATGCCCACGGCGATGCCGGCCGAGCCGTTGATCAGCAGGTTGGGGATCCGCGCCGGCAGTACCGTCGGCTCCTGTTCCGATTCGTCGTAGTTGGGGACGAAATCGACCGTCTCCTTGTCGATGTCGGCCAGCATCTCGTGGGCGATGCGGGCCAGACGCACCTCGGTATAGCGCATTGCGGCAGGCGAGTCGCCGTCCACCGAGCCGAAGTTGCCCTGGCCGTCAACCAGCGGATAGCGCAGCGAGAAGGGCTGGGCCATGCGCACGATGGTGTCATAGACCGCGGTATCGCCGTGGGGGTGGTACTTGCCGATCACGTCACCGACCACGCGCGCCGATTTCTTGTAGGGCTTGTTCCAGTCGTTGCCCATCTCGTGCATGGCGTAGAGCACCCGCCGGTGCACCGGTTTGAGCCCGTCGCGGGCGTCGGGCAGGGCCCGTCCGACGATGACGCTCATGGCATAGTCCATGTAGGACTGCCGCATCTCGTCCTCGATGTTTACCGGCTGGATCTCGTGCGCGAATTCGGCCATGGAGCGGATAATCCCTTGATTGTTTAACTATCTGGATGAAAAAGGAAAATTGTACCAGAAACCGGGGCCTCTCCGCATCCCCCGCGATGCTATGATCCGCCCATGGTGGAACCGCTGCTCAGACCGGTGCGAGAGGGGGATCTGGAGGCCTGCGCGGCGCTGGAGGCGGCCTGCTTCGATGCGGCCGAGGCGGCCTCGAAAGAGCGTATTGCCCGGCGGATCGCCGCCTGGCCGGAGGGTTTCCTGGTGCTGGAGCACGAGGGCCACATCATCGGCCAGCTCAATGCCGCCGCCTGCCGGGAGCCGGACCTGGCGCGGGAGTCCCTCAAGGACATGGTGGAGCACGACCCGGCCGGCGAGACCCTGGTGATCTTCTCCCTGGCGGTAGACCCTGCATGGCGCGGTCGGGGTTGCGCCCGGATGCTGCTGGAGCGGTTCGTCGAAAGGGCCCGTGAACAGGGGCGGCGGCGCATCCTGCTCCTGTGCAGGGAGACTCTGGTGCCCTTCTACCGCCGGTTCGGCTTCCACGACCGGGGTCCCTCGGCCTCGACCCACGGCGGGTCCTCCTGGCGGGAGATGGAGCTGGAACTGGATCCTCCCTGATCCTGCCCCATTCTGCTCCCGATCCCGATCGGGCTCCTGCCACCGCTTGCCGCGGCGCAGCACGACGGGCATGATCGGCCGATGCTCGCCCTGCGCATCCTCGAGATTGTCTTTCCCATTTTCGCCGTGGTCGCGTTCGGTCTGTTCTGGGGCCGCAGGCACGCCCCGGAGATGGAGACCCTCAACCGGCTCAATATCTCCCTCTTCGTCCCCTGCCTGATGTTCTCCGTGCTGGTCAGCCAGCCGCCAGTGGACACCAGCTACCTGGCCCTGGCGGCGGGCGTCACCCTGGTGATGCTCGGCAGCGGGGCGGTGGCCTGGCTGACGGCCTTGCCGCTGGGGATGGGCCGCCGCACCCTGATGCCGCCGTCGATGTTCCGCAATGCCGGCAACCTCGGCCTGCCGCTGATGGTCCTGGCCTTCGGCGACAGGGCCCTCCCTTCCGCAGTGATCATGTTCCTGGTGGCCAACACCCTGCACTTCTCGCTCGGCATCTACCTGCTGGACCACCGGGCGCGGATCTGGAAGGTGCTGACCACCCCCATCGTGCTGGTGAACGCCCTGGCCCTGACCCTCAACCTCATCCAGTTCCAGGTCCCGAAGCTGATCCTGCAGCCGCTGGACATGCTGGGACAGGTGGCGGTGCCGCTGATGCTCTTCTCCCTGGGGGTGCGGCTGGCGCGGGTGGACCTTGAGCACTGGCGACAGAGCCTGGCCGCGCTCGGGCTCATGCTCCTGACCGGCCTGGGGGTGGCGACCCTGCTGCTCTCCCTGCTGCCACTGGACCGGACCCAGCAGGGTGTCCTGTTCCTGTTCGGGATCCTGCCCCCGGCGGTACTCAACTATCTCCTCGCCGAGTACTACGACGTGGAGCCGGAGAAGGTCGCCTCGCTGGTCCTGCTTGGGAATGCCCTGGCGGTGCTGACCATCCCCCTGGCGCTGGCCTTCGCCCTCCCCCGCTTCGGCTGACCATGGCCGGGTGCACTCCGTCTGCGCATGGTCTATGCTTTCAGTTGAGATCGGGACTCATTCCATTCCCGGCAACCGATCCTACAGCGGAGTCTCCCCATGTCCGACAACAACAATTCCGGCACCTTCTTCGGTGCCTGCCCCCACGACTGTCCCGACACCTGCGCCATGCTCTTCGAGGTGGAGGAGGGCCGCCTCACCGGCGTCCGCGGCAATCCCGACCACCCCATGACCCGGGGCGGACTGTGCGTCAAGCTGAAGGACTACGAGAAGCGCCATCACCACCCGGACCGCCTGCTCTATCCCCTGCGCCGTACCGGGGCCAGGGGGTCGAAGGAGTTCACCCGCATCTCCTGGGACGAGGCCCTGGACGAGATCACCGGCCGCTGGCAGGCGATCATCGCCGAATCCGGCCCCGAGGCAATCCTCCCCTACAGCTATCTCGGCCACCAGGGGCTGGTCCACGGCCTCAACGGCGGCGACGCCTTCTTCAACCGCATGGGGGCCACGGTCTGCGAGCGCACCTTCTGCGGTGAGGGCTCCTGCACCGCCTGGCTGCTGACCGTCGGCCCGACCGCCGGACTGGACCCGGAGAGCTACCGCCACTCGAACTACATCGTGATCTGGGCCTGCAACAGCGTCAGCACCAACCTGCACCACTGGCACATCGTGAAGGAGGCGCAAAAGCGCGGCGCCAAGGTGGTGGTGATCGATGCCTGGCGCTCGCGCACCGCCCAGGAGGCGGACTGGCACATCGCCCCCCGCCCAGGTACCGACGGCGCCCTGGCGATGGCGGTGATCAACAGCATCATCGATCAGGGGCTGGTGGACCGGGACTATGTGGATCAGTACACCCTCGGCTACGAGGCCCTGGCGGAACGCGCCGCCTCCCGCACCCCGGAGTGGGCCGAGGCGATCACCGGGGTCGCGGCCGACGACATCCGGACCCTTGCGCGGGAGCTGGCCACCTCCCAGCCGGCCGCGATCCGCATGGGGATAGCCCTGGAGCGCCACTACGGCGGCGGCCAGACCATCCGCGCGGTGACCTGCATCCCGGCGCTGACCGGGGCCTGGCGCCACGTCGGCGGTGGCGTCACCCAGTCCCCGGTCTGGGAGCACCCCTATCGCTTCGATGTCATCTGCCAGCCCCAGTGGATCCCGGAGGGGACCCGGGTGGTCAACAACCTGCAGCTCGGCCGCGCCCTGACCGGCGAACTGGAGCTGGACCCGCCGATCCGCTCGCTGATGTGCTGGAACTCCAATCCGGTCACCCAGGCCCCGGAGGCCGACAAGATCGTGGCGGGTCTGCAGCGCGACGACCTGTTCACGGTGGTCGCGGACCACTTCCTCTCCGACGTCGCCACCTACGCCGACATCGTCCTGCCGGCGGCGATGGGGGCGGAGATGGAGGACATCATCCTCTCCTGGGGCCACCTCTATCTCACCTACAACAGCAAGTGCGTCGAGCCCCCGGGTGAGGCCCTGCCCAACAACGAGATCTTCCGCCGCCTGGCCTCACGCATGGGTTACGAGGAAGAGCGCCTGCACTGGTCCGACAGCGAGTGTCTGGAACACTTCGTCGACTGGGAAGCCCCCGCCAGCGAGGGCATCGACCTGGCGTATCTGCGCGCGAACGGTTACGCCCGGCTCAACGTGGGAACGGCGGACGACCGCTGCCCGCACCGCGAGGGCAACTTCCCCACCCCCTCGGGCAAGTGCCAGTTCGAGGTGGAGGGCGCCACCAACTTCGTCGCCCCGCCCTTCCGGCAGATGTACGAGGGCTTCCAGCCCGGTGAGGCGCTCGACCCCCTGCCCGACTACGTGCCCCCGCGGGAGTCACCGCAGAGCAATCCGGAACTGGCGCGGCGCTTCCCCCTGAACATCGTCTCCCCCAAGAGCCACGGCTTCCTCAACTCCTGCTACGCCAACATGGAGGAGAAGATCCACATCCAGGGTGAGCAGTTCGTCCTGATCAACGCCGCCGACGCGGGGCCGCGAGGTATTGGCGAGGGCGACAGGGTCCGGGTCTTCAACGACCGCGGCGGCTTCGAGGCGGTCGCCCGGGTCAGCGACGACGTCAATCCCGGGGTGGTGGTCGCCACCCTCGGCTACTGGCGCCAGCTGAACCGGGGGACGGTCAACGCCGTGAGCGGGGCCGACTTCGTCAACATGGGGCATGCCCCCGCCTTCTCCGACAACCTGGTGGAGGTGTCGGCCCTGGCCTGAGATGCGCGGTAACCCGGGCTCGATGCCGGGGCGACATGACAGCGGTAGCCGGTTGCGGCAAGATCCCGGCCCATGGAGATGAACCGCTTTCCCGCCGCGCTCTGGCAACTGGGTTTCCGCCCCTTCTTCCTCCTGGCCGGGATCGTGGCCGTGGTGGAGATCGGGGTTTGGATGGGGAGCTGGCACGGTGCGGCACCCGTCGGCTACTATCCCGGCGCCCTGCTGCACGCCCACGAGATCCTGTTCGGCTATACGGTGGCGGTGGTCAGCGGCTTTCTGCTCACCGCGGTGCGCAACTGGACCGGTCAGCCCACCCCCTCCGGGGTCCCGCTCATCCTGCTGGCCGGGCTCTGGCTGGCCGGGCGGCTGCTGCCCTGGCTGCCGGTCCCGCCCCTGCTCACGGCCCTCACCGATCTCGCCTTCCTGCCGGCCCTGATGGCGGCCCTGATCCCGCCGCTGGTCCGGGGCAACAAACCCCACCACCTGATGTTCGTCGTCATCCTGGGGGTGATGGCGGTGGCCAACCTGCTGGTCCATGCCGAGATCCTGGGCGAGAGCCGGGACACCGCCCGCCCCGGCGTCTACCTCGCCGCCCACCTGGTCCTGCTCCTGATCACCCTGCTCGGCGGGCGCGTGATCCCGCTGTTCACCCGCAACGGCCTGCTGCGGCATGGGGTGCGCCATGAACCCCGGACCCACCCCTTGCTGGAGCGGCTGACCCTCTACGGGCTCATCGCCTGGATCGCCCTGCGCCTGCAGCTCGATTCCGGCTGGCCGCTGGTACTGCTCTCGGTGGTGGTGGGTGTGGCCCAGCTCGCGCGCCTCTCCCTGTGGTGGCACCGGGCGGTGCTGCGTGAGCCGCTGCTCTGGATCCTGTTCGCCGGTTACGGCTGGATGGGACTGGGCTTCCTGCTGACGGCGGCGGCCGCCTCCGGCTGGCTCCCCCTGTCGACCGCCCTGCACGCCTTCACCGCGGGGGGGATCGGGGCCATGACGCTCGGGATGATGACCCGGGTGGCGCTGGGCCACACCGGCCGGGAGCTGAGCGTGGGAAGGCCCATCGTGGCGGCCTATCTGCTGCTCAACCTGGCGGCCCTGTTACGGGTGGCCGGCCCCCTCGCCTGGCCCGAACACACGCTGCTCTGGCTGGACCTGGCCGGGGGATGCTGGATCCTGGCCTTCCTGCTTTTCCTCGCGGTCTACGCCCCCATCCTCACTCACCCGCGGGTGGACGCGATCCCGCCGCGGCAGCCTGCTCCAGCAAGGTAGCAACGCCGGCCTCGTCGGGCCGCTCGATCACCCCCTGCTCGGTCACCAGCAGGT
>RFJX01000063.1 GCA_003694425.1 Gammaproteobacteria bacterium | reverse complement strand
GACAACTGACAACTGACAACTGACAACTGACAACTGACAACTGACAACTGACAACTGACAACTGACAACTGACAACTGACAACTCTACTCAATCCCGCTCACCAGCCCCATCCCCACCCACTCCTTGAGCAGGGAGGCGGCGCGCAGGGGGACATGGACCGGGTCGATCCACTCGGTCAGCCCCTCGCAGACCGTGGCGAAGTCGGCCCCTTCGGCGAAGCGGTCGAGGGCCCAGGCGGCCTCCACGGGGAGGCTCTGGAACCAGTTCTTCAGGTCGCGCCGCCACAGCACCCAGGAGACCGGGAATCCGGCGCGCGCCGCCTCCGGCGGTTCCTCTCCCCGCTCCAGGGCCTGCCAGATCGCGACCACGTTCCACTCCAGCTCCAGCCGCCTCAGTGAGGGGTGCAGGCGCAGGCGCAGGTCCGGCCAGGCCTCCGGGGCCAGCGCCATCAGTTCCTGCTCGGTGACGAGTCCGGCATCGGGGGCATCGAAGACCTCGCCGAGGGTCCATTCGAAGCGGGCCAGCTCGGCCAGTTGCGGCAGCCCGGACCAGGGCGATTGTTCTCCGAGCAGGCGCGGCAGGTTGCGGCCGAACCAGCGGACCGAATAGTGGCGCGAGGGGTGGCGTTCCAGGTAGGCCCCGCACAGGGCTGAGAACTCGCGATCGCCGATGTAGGCGTGGAGCTTCGGGTAGTCACCCTGCAGCACCTCCTCGAGGCGCAGCCGGTAGGCCTGCAGATAGACCCCGAGGCGGGTCTGGCGATCGGCCCGGCTGCTGGGGGTGGTGTGCTCCAGGACCGGGTCCGGCCTGCCGCTGAGGACGGCCTGCTGGAGTGCCTTCTGCAGCGCCTCCAGGGAGTCGGGGCTCATGCCTGCAATCTGCGCCCGCCCGCTTCGAGCAGGGGCTCGGCGATGTCACGGGCCCGTTCCAGTTCGGCCAGCAGCTCCTCCAGCGGCGGGATGTTGTCGTCGCGTTCGATCATCGTGGAGACGGGCCCGAAACGGCGCACCGCCTCCGCATAGAGCGCCCAGACGTCGTCGATGATCGGCTGATCGTGGGTATCGACGATGTGGCTGACGTTGTTCAGGTGGCCGGCCAGGTGGTACTGCCAGACGTGACCGGACGGGACCCCGGCCAGATAGGCGAGGGGGTCGAAGTCGTGGTTGTAGGCGCTGACATAGACATTGTTGATGTCCAGCAGCAGATGACAGCCGGTGCGCCGGGTCACTTCGCTGAGGAATTCCCACTCGGGGATGGTGGATTCGGCGTAACTGATGTAGCTGGAGGGGTTCTCCAGCAGGAAGGGCCGGTCCATGAAGTCCTGGACCTGCTCCACCCGGGAGCAGACGTGCTCCAGCGCCTCCTCGGTATAGGGCAGGGGCAGCAGGTCGTGCAGGTTGAGGCCGTTCACCCCGGTCCAGCAGAGGTGGTCGGAGATCCAGGCCGCCCCGACCCTGCGGGCCAGCTCCCGCACCCGTTCCAGGTACTCGAAGTCCAGCGGGTCGATGCTGCCGATGTTCATCGATACCCCGTGCATCACCACGGGATATTCGGCAGCGATGCGATCCAGGTAGTGGAGCGGCTTGCCGCCCTCCACCAGGTAGTTTTCGGTGAGGATCTCGAACCAGTCGACCCCGGGCCGGGTGTCGATGACCGCCTGGTAGTGTTCCTTGCGCAGGCCCAGGCCGTAGCCGAGATAGGGACGGGTCATGGGAAAGAATGCGGTGGCGAAAAAGGTCCGGGGCGCCGGCCGGCGCCCCGGACCCCCGATGGCGCGGCCTTACTTGCCGACCTTGCCGCCGAGCTGCTCGCAGACCTCCTTGGAGACCGCGACGAAGCCCTTGCCCTTGCAGGCGTTCTGGCCCTTGCAGGCGTTGTTGGCGGTGGCACAGCTGGTCTTGCCCTTGCAGGCATTGACGCCGTAACAGTGCACCTTGCCCTCACCGGCGACGGCGCCGCTGATCGGGGCCATCGCGAACATGGCGGCGGCGGCGCTGGCCAGGGCCACGCCTCCGAGTTTCTTTGCAGTAGACATGGGGTGTTTCCCTCCTTGTTGGGGATCGTTCTTGCCGCGGATGCGGTTCTGCCCGCAGACGCTTCCTGCACCCGGCACGGTCGCCCCGTGCACGTGGTGCTGCAGAGAGAGACCCGGGGTGTGGAAGAAAGCTTACAGGAGTATGCGAAGGCGAGGGAAATCCCCCCTCCCGGACGACCTCTCAGGCCATCAGCCGGGCGATGGCCTCGACGAGGGGACCGTGGAAGCGGGGCACCGAGCAGACCACCCCCCGGTTGGCACTGAGCAGGGCGCCGTGACCGAAGTCGAGCGGCCTGCCATCGATGTCGCTCACGCGCATTCCGGCCTCGGTGGCCACCAGCACACCGGCGGCGTGGTCCCAGACCCTTTCCACATAGCCGGGCCGCGTGGGCAGACGCAGATAGGCATGGGCCTGGCCCCGGGCCACGACTCCGTACTTGCACTGGCTGTCGAGGCGCAGGGGCGGGAGGCCGCCGAGGGCCTCGACCACCCTGGCGCTGAGGTCGTGCCGGGAGTGGCCGGATTCGACCGATTCGCAGATCCGCAGGGGGCTGCGGCCGTCGTCCCTTATCAGGGGCAGGCGTGCGTCCTCAGCGCCCTCGAGCGGGCGGCTCCAGGCGCCGCCGCCGCGGCTGGCGTGGAACAGGGTCCCGACCGGATCCGGCCGGTCCAGCGGGCGCCCGGGGTCGACGGGCAGCGCCGGACAGCCGAGCACCCCCAGGCGCAGCTCCCCCTCCTCGACCAGGGCCAGCGATATGGCGTACTGTCCTCCCCGCAGGAAGCCCTTGGTGCCATCGACCGGGTCGAGGGTCCAGTAGCTGCCGGCGCTGCCGTCGTGGCTACCCTGGTCGATGTAACCCAGCACCGCCTCCTCATCCAGTGAGGGCATCTCGGCGCCGACCGCCTCCACCACCGCCCGGCGCAGGGCGGCGTTTTCCGGTTCCCGCAGCGAGCGGCTCTCCTCCTCGCCGATCAGCCGCACTTCTCCCAGGTGCTGGCAGAGGGTGGCAATCACCAGGGCCTGGGCGGCATAGTCGGCGGTGGTGACCGGGCTCCGGTCCTCTTTGACAAGCTGCCGGATGACGGTAAGCTGAGACTGGATCCGGCGCGTGGCCCGCGCGGCCCGCGTCACCGCCTCGATGGCGGCGGTCAATCGGGATTCGGCAGCGGTAGACGACATGCAGATACTCCCCGGGTTTGCATGGAGAGCAACCATAATCGCTGCATCAGCTGAAGGGAAGGCACAGCCTCCCCTGCCGACAACTGATAACTGACAACCGATAACCCCTCAGGAGAACCAGCGATGTCGGAAGAAAAGGTCTATCCGGTCCCCCCCACATTCGCCGAACGGGCACACGTCAACGCCGGGCAGTACAGGGATATGTACCGCCGGTCGGTCGAGGACCCGGAGGGTTTCTGGGCCGAACAGGCCGAGCGCTACCTGCACTGGGAGCGCAGGTGGGAACGGGTGCTCGAATGGGATTTCCACGAACCGAAGATCCGCTGGTTCGAGGGCGGCGTGCTCAATGCCAGCTACAACTGCCTGGACCGGCACCTGGAAAGCCGCGGGGACCAGACCGCGATCATCTGGGAGGGTGACGAGCCTGGTGTGACCCGATCCATCAGCTACCGCGAGCTCCACTCCCAGGTCTGCCGCCTGGCCAACGTCCTCAAGGAACATCGGATCGGCAAGGGCGATCGGGTGGCCATCTACATGCCCATGATCCCGGAAGCGGCGGTGGCGATGCTGGCCTGTGCCCGGATCGGGGCGATCCATTCGGTGGTCTTCGGCGGCTTCTCACCAGAGGCCCTAAAGGACCGGATCCTCGACGCGGACTGCAAGGCGGTCATCACCGCCGACGGCGGCAATCGTGGTGGCCGGCTGATCCGGCTCAAGGACAACGTCGACCAGGCCCTGGCGCAGTGCCCGGGCG
>RFJX01000062.1 GCA_003694425.1 Gammaproteobacteria bacterium | reverse complement strand
GGGCCAGGAAGACCATCGGCGGGATCCCCACACCCCCCCCGATCAGCAGCGGCCGGGGTCGATAGCCGGACTGGCGGAAGGGGACGCCGATGGGCCCGATGAGGCTCAGCTCGTCGCCCTCATCGTGCCGGGCCAGCAGGGCGGTGCCGTGGCCGTGGACCTTGAACAGGATATCGACCCAGCCCTCCTCCGGATCGACCGCCATCAGGGACATCGGCCTGCGCATCGGCAGCAGGGGGTCGCACTGGAGATGGACGAAACTGCCGGCCAGGGCGCGGGCGGCGATCCCGGGGGCCTGGAGCCGGAATTCGTACTGGCCGGCAGGCCACTCCCGGCGGCGGATCAGGCGGGCCGGCTCCACCAGGATGGTGCCGCGATGGTCTCTGGTTGCGGACATCCGGGGATTATATCAATCGCCGGGCCTGTCTCTCGTTCAGCGCGGCCGCCAGGCCAGGTCCGGCTCCCGCGCCGCCCGCACCTCGTCCACCCGCCGCACCGGCAGCTTGTGGGGGGCGGTATGCAGCTTCTCCGGATTGTGCTGCGCCTCCCGGCGGATCAGGTGCATGGCCTCGGCGAAGGCGTCCAGCTCCTCGCGGGACTCGGTCTCGGTCGGCTCGATCAGGAAGCACTCCGGGACCAGCAGGGGAAAGTAGGTGGTGGGGGCGTGGAAGCCGTAGTCGAGCAGCCGCTTGGCGAAGTCCCGGGCGTTGACCCCGGTCTGCTCCAGCTCCGGCTTCAGGGTGATGAGGAACTCGTGGGTGGCCCGCCGGTCGGGAAAGGCGGGCGTGAAGCCGCGCTCCTTCAGCGCCGCGAGCAGGTAGTTGGCATTGAGCACGGCGTGGTCCGCCACCCTCCCGAGTCCCTCGGCGCCGAGGATGCGCAGATAGACGTAGGCGCGCAGCAGGACCGCGGCGTTGCCGGCCCAGGTGGTGAGCCGGCCGATGCTCTGTGGCCGGTGCCGTTCCACCAGCCAGTCGTAGCCGGATTCCCCCCGGCCCACCATCGGTACCGGCAGGAAGGGGGCCAGCCGCTCCCCGGCCGCTACCGGCCCCGCTCCCGGACCGCCGCCACCGTGGGGGGTGGCGAAGGTCTTGTGCAGGTTGAGGTGCATCACGTCGAAGCCCATCTCGCCCGGGCGTACCCGGCCGAGGATGGCGTTGAGGTTGGCGCCGTCGTAGTAGGAGAGGCCGCCGGCCGCGTGGACGATCCCGTTGATCTCCGCAATGTGCCGCTCGAAGACCCCGAGCGTGGAGGGGTTGGTGAGCATGATCCCGGCGGTGTGGGGTCCCACCGCCCGGCGCAGGGCATCGAGGTCCACGTCTCCGTGGCGGTCGGTGGGGATCTCACGGACCTGGAAGCCGGCCATCACCGCGCTCGCGGGGTTGGTGCCGTGGGCGGCGTCCGGGACCAGGACCTCGCGCCTCTCCCGGTCGTCGCGGGCGTGATGGTAGGCCCGGAACATCAGCATCCCGGCCAGTTCGCCCTGGGCCCCGGCCATGGGCGAGAGCGCCACCTCCTTCATCCCGGTGATCTCGGCCAGCATCCCCTGCAGCTCGCAGAGGCAGGCGAGGAAGCCCTGGCTGAAGCGGGCGGGCCGTTCCGGGTGGCGGGTCTGGAAGCCGGGCAGCAGGGCGAGCTGGCCGCACACCTTGGGGTTGTACTTCATGGTGCAGGAGCCCAGCGGATAGAAGTGGGTGTCGATCGAGAAGTTCTTCTGCGACAGCCGGGTGTAGTGGCGCACCACCTGCAGTTCGGAGACCTGGGGCAGCGGTGGATCGCCGTCGCGCAGGAGCCCGGCGGGGAGGTCGATCGGGACCTCGGGGGCGAGATGGGCGGCGGTCCTGCGGCCGGGGCGGGAGTGGTTGAAGATCAGCATGGCGGTCAGGCGGCCTGTTCCAGGACCCGCCCGAGGGCACAACGGTAGGATTCGATGTCCTCGCCGGTGCGCAGCTCGGTGGCGCAGACCAGCAGGGCGTCGCCCAGCTCGGGGTAGGCCCGCGAGAGGTCGATGCCGCCGAGGATGCCGTGGCCTTCCAGCGCCTCCAGGACCCGGGCCGGGGGGAGAGGGAGCCTCAGCACCGTCTCGTGGAAGAAAAGGCGGTCGAACAGCGGTTCCACACCCGGCAGGGAGGTGAGGGCCTCCACCAGTTCCACCGTGGCCCGGTGGCTGGCCGCCGCGGCGCGGCGCAGGCCGGCGCCACCCATCAGGGCCATGTGGATGGTGGCGGCGGTCATCATCAGACCCTGGTTGGTGCAGATGTTGGAGGTGGCGCGGGAGCGGCGGATGTGTTGCTCCCGGGCCTGCAGGGTGAGGGCGAAGGCGGGCTGGCCTTCGTCGTCCACCGTGCGCCCCACCAGGCGTCCGGGCATCTGCCGCACGTGACGCTCGCGGCAGCACAGGAAGCCCAGATAGGGGCCTCCGGAGGAGAGCGGCAGCCCCAGCGACTGGGCCTCCCCGCAGGCGATGTCCACCCCCTCGGCGCCGCCCCACTGCCCGGGCGGCCTGAGCAGGGCCATGGCCAGCGGATTGACCAGCCCCACCACCAGGGCGCCGCTGGGCGCGACCGCCCGGACGAGCTCGTCCACCGGCTCGATGCCGCCGAAATAGTCGGGCTGGGGAATGACCACCGCGGCGCACTCCTCTCCGGCCATGGCGGCGACGGTCTGCGGGTCGAGCAGGCCGGTCGCGGGGTCGAAGGGGACCTCGACGAGTTCCAGCTCCTGGGCGGTGACCAGGGTCCGCGCCACCTGGCGGTAGACGGGATGGATGTTGCGCGGCAGCAGCACCCGGCGACTCCGGCTCCTGCGGTTGGCCCGCACCGCCATCAGGATCGCCTCCGCCAGGGCGGTGGCGCCGTCGTAGAGCGAGGCGTTGGAGACCTCCATCGCCAGCAGCTGACACATCATGCTCTGGTACTCGTAGATCACCTGCATGGTGCCCTGGCTGGCCTCGGCCTGATAGGGGGTGTAGGCGGTGTAGAACTCCCCCCTGCCCGCCAGCTCCCACACCGTCGCCGGGACGTGGTGCTCGTAGGCCCCGCCGCCGGCGAAACAGAGCAGGGGGGTGTCGCCCAGCGATCGCTCCAGCATCAGCCGGGAGACGGCCGCCTCGTTCATCGCCGGCGGGAGCTGCAGCGGCCGGTCGCTGCGCAGCCCGGCGGGGATCTCGTCGAACAGCTCGTCGATCGAGGCGACCCCGATCCGCGCGAGCATCTCGCGGACCTCCTCCGGGGAGTGGGGGATCCAGGGCACGGTCTCAGCCGGCCTCGCCCTCGATCAGTTCCCGGTAGCCGTCGGCGTCGAGCAGTCCGTCGAGTTCGCCCGGATCGGTGGGCTGCACCTCGAAGATCCAGCCCTGGCCGTAGGGGTCCTGATTGATCAGTTCGGGGGAGTCGGCCAGTTCCTCGTTGACCGAGACGATCTCGCCGCTTACCGGCATGTAGAGGTCGGAGGCCGATTTGACCGATTCCACCACCGCGCACTCGGCCCCGCTGACGAAGTTCTGTCCCACTTCGGGCAGCTCGACATAGACCAGATCGCCGAGCTGCTGCTGGGCGTAGTCGGTGATCCCCACCCGGACCGTGCCGTCCTCCTGGAGCGCCACCCATTCGTGGCTCTCGGTGTACCTGAGGTCTTCCGGGACGTTGCTCATTTCTTGTCACCTCTTGTCATTTGTTCCGGCCCCACGACCGGCAGGCCTTCGATACAGGAGCGGCCCCGGCGCACGAAGGGTGGTTCCACCAGCCTCACCGGCAACCGCTTCCCCCGGATCTCCACCGCCCAGTCCTGCTCCGGTTCCTCCAGCGCGGCGAGCTCGATCCGGCACAGCCCGATCCCCCGCTGCAGCGAGGGAGAGAAGCCGCCGCTGGTGAGCCGGCCGCGCTGGACCCCATTATTGAACAGAAGCTGCCCCTCGCGCAGCACCCCCCGTGCCTCCAGCAGCACCCCCCGGCGGCCGAGCCGGATCCCCTCCTGCAGCCGGCGCGTGAGTGCGGTGCGGCCGATGAACTGCCGGTCCGCCGGTTCCCAGTCGATGGTCCAGGCCAGCCCCGCCTCCAGCGGCGAGGTCCGCTCGTCCATCTCGTGACCGTAGAGATTGAGTCCCGCCTCCAGCCGCAGGCTGTCGCGGGCGGCCAGGCCGGCGGGCGTGAACCCCGCGCCGACGAGGGCCTGCCAGACCCCGGCGGCGTCCTCCGCCGGCAGGGCGAGCTCGAAGCCGTCCTCGCCGGTGTAGCCGGTGCGGCTCAGGAACCACTCGCCCCGGCGGCAGCAGCCGAATGGGGGGAGGTCCATCGCCTGCGGAGGGAGTTCACGGGGCAGTGTGGAGCAGGCCAGTTCCCGCGCCCGGGGGCCCTGCAGGGCGAGCAGGGCCAGGTCCTCGCGATGGTCGAAAACCGCTCCGGCACCCTGCTCCTCGAGCCACGAGAGGACCCGTTCGCGGGTGCCGGCGTTGCTGATCAGGCGGTAGCCGGCCTCGTCCGGCCGGTAGAGGATGACGTCGTCGATGACCCCCCCGTGCGGATTGAGCAGCACCCCGTAACGGGCCCGGCCCGGCCGCAACGTGGCTGGATCGAAGGCCAGCAGCCGGCGCAGCAGGGGCAGGTGCCCCGCAGGCAGGTCGGTGATGCACATGTGGCTGACGTCGAACAGCCCGGCATGGCGTCGCACGGCGTGATGCTCTTCCATCTGGGAGCCGTAGTGCAGCGGCATCTCCCAGCCGGCGAAGCCGGTCATGCGGGCCCTGGCGGACAGGTGGACCTGATACAGGGGGGTGCGCAGCTTCATGGGCAGGGATCATATCCGGATCGCCGGTGGAAATCCGGATTTCCGTGGCGGAGGGTCTCCCTCAGCGCGGGGGCGGGCCGCGCCGGCGGCGCGGCCACCACATCCAGAGTCCGCTCAGGGCCAGGAGGGCGAGCAGCACCGCGGCCAGATCGGCCAGCAGCACCCCGTACCGGCTGAAGACGCGTCCGCTGTGCAGGTCCAGCAGCAGGCGCTCGAGGGTCGGCCCGGTACCGCGCTGCGCCAGCGCCAGCCGCTCCCGCAGGGCCTCCGGCAGGGCAACGGGCGTGGCCCAGTGTACCGTCTCCCCCGGTTGCCGCAGCCACAGTCCGGTCCCGGGATCGGGCAGGTAGACACCCTCGTCACCCCGTACCGCGAGGGTCCCGCCCCCGGCGAGCCCCAGGCCGTGCAGCAGGGGCGGCAGGCCATCCAGTGAATCCTGCCGGTCGATCACCTGCCCCTCCTCCGTGAGCAGGAACAGGGCGTGATCGCTGGCCACCACGATCTCCCCCTGGTGCGCGAGCGCCGCGACCAGTCCGGAAGGGAGTTCCGGCAGGGGGGTGTCGTCGAGGAAGAGACGCTCACCGTACCGGCTCAGGTAGTGACCCCGCATCTGCCAGCCGCTGGCCGGAACCGGGTCCTCCATGCCGTAGAGTGACAGGAGCCAGGGCCATTCGAGGTGTCTGCGGTCCAGGCCCAGG
>RFJX01000061.1 GCA_003694425.1 Gammaproteobacteria bacterium | reverse complement strand
CTCCAGGATCTCGCGCAATTCGGGCAGCGTCCACAGCCGCCACTCGTAGCTGAAGGCCCTCTCCAGGGCGGAGCCGTCGGGGAAGCGGAAGTGGATGTGACAGCGCATGCGGCTGTCGACGGGATTGAAGCTGGCCTGCTCCCAGACGTAGGTGAAGCCGTCGTGCTCGGTGGTCTCCTCGATCTCGCGCGGGGCGTCATAGCCGCCATACGCGTCCAGGAACAGTACCCCGTCATCCACCAGCGCCTCGCGTACGCGCCGGAAGTAGCGGCGCAGGGTCCTGCGCTCCATGAACAGCCAGTAACTGAAGTTCATCGCCAGCACCGCGTCCAGAGGCCGGGTCCGCACCTTCAGAACGTCACCCTGCAACAGCTCGATGCGGCGGCGTTCGGCGGGTGACAGCGCCGCCACGTTGTGCTCCCGTCCCCAGGCCAGCACCTCCGGATCGAGATCGACCCCGATGGCGTGATTCTTCCGGTGGCGGCGGACCCATTCACAGGCGGTGTTGGCGGTGCCGCAGAAGTCCTCCCGCAGCCAGCGCGCCGGGCGGCCGCGCAGTTCACGGAAGGTCTCCTCGACGAAATCGATCTCGGACTCCACGCACTGGACCGACTGCTGATAGAGCCGATGGCGATCGGCCTGCGCGGCCAGAGTGGGCTTGTCCCTGTGGCGGGCTTTCTGCACGGGCATGGCAAGCTTGGGGCGGGTAAATTAAACTGACGTTGAGCGCTTCATGCGAAGTTTCCCACATCAGCACGGGACGGGCCAGTGGTCCGGCCGGGCAGGACCCGAACAATGGATGCACCGAATCTCCAGAACCCCGAACTCTACATCAACCGGGAACTGAGCCTGCTCGAGTTCAACCGGCGGGTGCTGATGCAATCCCTGGACGAGTCCACGCCGCTGCTGGAACGGCTGAAGTTCCTCTGTATCGCCAGCTCCAACCTGGACGAATTCTTCGAGATCCGGGTGGCCGGCCTCAAGCAGCAGGTCTCCTACGGTTCCCAGCAGCGGGGACCGGACAATCTCAGCCCGGCCGAGCAGCTGCACCTGATCAGCACGACGGTACACGAGCTGGTGAAGGAGCAGTACCGGATCCTCAACGAGGTGCTGATCCCGGCGCTGGAAGAGGAGGGTGTCCGCTTCTCCCGCCGACCCGACTGGACCGACAGGCAGGCGGGCTGGGTCCGGCGCTACTTCCGCAAGGAACTGCTGCCGGTGCTGAGTCCGATAGGACTGGACCCGGCCCATCCCTTCCCCCGGGTACTCAACAAGAGCCTGAACTTCATCGTCGCGCTGGAGGGCAGGGACGCCTATGGCCGCAACAGCGGCATCGCCATCGTCCAGGCCCCGCGCAGTCTGCCCCGCGTGATCCGGCTGCCGGCGAGCTGCGCCACGGCGCCCTACGACTTCGTCTTCCTGACCTCCATCATCCACGCCAACGTGGACGAACTGTTCCCGGGGATGAAGGCCACGGGCTGCTACCAGTTCCGGGTCACCCGCAACAGCGACCTGTTCGTGCACGACGAGGAGGTGGAGGACCTGTTGCGGGCACTGGAAGGGGAGCTGCCCTCACGCCGCTTTTCCGAGGCGGTGCGCCTGGAGGTGGCCGACAATTGTCCCGAGGAGATGGTCCAGTTCCTGATGCACCAGTTCGCCCTGGAGCCGGAGGATGTCTATCAGGTCGACGGTCCGGTCAACCTGCACCGGCTGATGGCCATCCCCGACATGGTGGAGCGTCCCGATCTCAAGTTCCCCGGCTTCACACCGGGCTTGCCCCGCCGCCTGCGTCACAACACCGACCTGTTCGACGTCATCCGCAAGGGCGACGTGCTGCTGCACCACCCCTTCCAGTCCTTCGCTCCGGTGATAGACCTGCTGCGTCAGGCGGCGCGTGACCCTGCGGTACTGGCCATCCGTCAGACCCTCTACCGGACCGGCCCGGACTCGGGGATCGTCGAGGCCCTGATCGAGGCGGCGCGTAACGGCAAGGAGGTGACGGTGGTGATCGAGCTGCGCGCCCGCTTCGACGAGGCGGCCAACATCGAGCTGGCGAACGAACTCCAGGAGGCCGGGGCGCATGTCGTCTACGGGGTGGTGGGCTACAAGACCCACGCCAAGATGATGCTGATCGTGCGCCGGGAAGGGAGACATCTGCGCCGCTACGTCCACCTGGGCACCGGCAATTACCATTCGCGGACCGCGCGGCTCTATACCGACATGGGGCTGATGACCGCCGATACCGAGATCGGTGAGGATGTGCACGGGATCTTCCAGCAGCTCACCGCGCTGGGCAAGGCCACGCGTCTGCGCAAGCTGCTGCAGTCCCCCTTCACCCTGCACAAGTCCATGCTGGCCTTCATCGAGCGGGAGATCTCCCACGCCGAGGCCGGACGGCCGGCGCGGATCATCGCCAAGATGAACGCGCTGGTCGAGCCACAGATCATCGAGGCCCTCTACCGGGCCTCCCGCGCCGGGGTGAAAATCGATCTCATCATCCGCGGGACCTGCTGTCTGCGGCCCGGGGTGAAGGGGGTCTCGGAGAACATCCGGGTCCGTTCCATCATCGGGCGCTTCCTGGAGCACACCCGGATCTTCTGCTTCCACAACGACGGCGCCGACGAGGTCTGGTGCTCCAGTGCCGACTGGATGGACCGCAACTTCTTCCGCCGGGTCGAGACCTGCTTCCCGATAGAGGACCGCCGCCTGCGCCAGCGCGTGATCCGGGAGGGACTGGAATACTACCTCGCCGACAATACCCAGGCCTGGGTACTGCGCAGCGACGGCAGCTATCAGCGTTGCACACCAGGCAAGGCCAGACCGCGCTCGGCGCAGCTCATGCTGCTCGAACAGCTGGCCGAGAAGTGAGCCGCAGGCCCGTTATTCGAAGCTGAGCAGGACCTTCGCCGTCCGCAGGGCCTGGGCCTCCTGCTCGAGATCGGCACGGGTCAGCGGATTCGCGTCGAGCCAGTTTCCGGCAAAGCGCAGGTGCAGGTGACGGCCATCGACCCTCAGCTCCGGCAGCGGCCCCTCGCTGCGACTGCGGTTCAGCAACGCCGCCAGTCGCAGCAGCACCGCCGAGCGGCGCAGGTCCCTTCCCTCATCCCTGGGG
>RFJX01000060.1 GCA_003694425.1 Gammaproteobacteria bacterium | reverse complement strand
GGTGATGATCTGCCCGTAGGCGCCCTGGAAGGTGGTGCTGCCGCCATCGAGGATGTCCGTGGTCTGCAGGGCGGCGAGGGCCAGGGCATTGCGGTTGTCACCCGCCCCTCCGGTGTTGGACTGCACGGTGAAGGTGTCTCCGGCGGCCGGTGTGCCGGTGATCTGGACACGCCAGCCGTTGAAATCGATATTGCCGCCACTGGTGTAGGCCTGAGACGCCCCGCCGTTGATGCGGTAGGTGGTGGGCGGGTTGTCGAAGACGATGTTCGCCGTGGTCAGCAGATTGGGGTCGTTGACATCAAGGACCGTCCCGGTGCTGATTGCCGCATCACTCTGGTTGCCCAGCGCGGCGCTGGCCCGGATCGGGGCCGCGGCGGCGATCTGGCGCGGGGCATCGACGGCCAGGGCAAAGCTCCGGGCCAGTTCCCGCGTCGGCTGGATCGACCAGGTATCCCCGGCGGCCGGTGCGCTGGTCTGGGTGAAGATGAGCCCGTCGGCGCTGAAGCTGTTGCCGATCCCGGGTGGGGCGAAGGTCTGGGTCGAGTTGTCGGCGAGATTGGTCAGGACGAAGTTCGTCCCGTTGAAGTCCAGCCGGTAATCGGCCGTGGTGAGATTGCCCTGCGCGGCCGGATCGAAGGCGACGGTGACGGTGCCACCATTGGCGGGGCCGTCGATCACCTTGGGCGGATCGATGGAGAAGAAGTCACCACCCAGGTTGCCGTCCAGGTCCATGCCCTGCCGGTGCTGCTGGTTGAAGGTCTGGGCCAGTACGGCAGCCAGCCGCCCCAGCCCGTTGCGGGCGGGGTTGAGCAGTTGCGAACGGAAGGCGATGCTGGCGCCGAGGCTGCCGCTGGTCAGCTCGTCGGTGACGTCGATGGTGTTGCCCCCGGCGTCATAGCCCACCCGCAGGCTGATCGGGTCGGCCGCGTCGACGAATGTGGTCAGGCGCTGGCTGGTAGAACCTATCACCAGCGGCTGGCCCTTGCCGATGAGCACGTTGATCGATCCGTCTGTCTGGTCGACGGTACTGACCGCGACCTTCTCCGAGAGCTGGTTGAGCAACGCCTCGCGCTGGTCCAGCAGGTCGTTGGGAAGGATGCCATTGGCGATGCCGGGTGAGAGCGTGATGCTGAGGTTGACCTCGGCGATCGCCTCGGCCAGCTGGTTGATCTCGTTGACATCGGAGTAGATGCGGTCATTGACCTCCCGGTTCAGCTCGTCCATCCGGGCGTTCATGTCGTGGAATCGGCCCACGAGCGATTCGCTCTCGCTGAGCAGGACCTGGCGCGCAGGGATGGTGGCAGGATCGTCGGCCACGTTCTGTACACCGTTGAAGAAGTCCTGCAACACCGGGGTGAGGCCGGTCGCGGGGTCGGCGAAGATATTGTCGACCTGGGAGGCCAGTGCATGCAGATTCTCCGCCTCGCCCAGATTGCTTATGCTGGCCTGCAGCTGGCTGGTGAGGAAGTCGTCGGTCAGCCGGCGGATGTTCTGGACCTCCACACCCTTGCCCAGGTAGCCGTTGCCGAAGAATTGCGGATTGCGGCTGCTCAGATCGACCACCTGGCGGCTGTAGCCGGGTGTGTTTACGTTGGCGATATTGTGGGAGATGGTCGACAGGACCCGCTGATAGCTGGTCAGTGCCGAGACGCCTACCGTCAGAACTCCACTTCCTGCCATGGTGACTACCTCTCGTGGGCCAGTATCATCTGCCGGGTACCGTCACGGTTCCGGATAGACGGGTGCCCGTACAGGGCGAGCACCTTGTCGGCATAGGCGGGATCGGTCGCATATCCCGCTGCCTGCAGGGCGCGGATGTAGGTTGCCGGATCGGCCGCGCCGGCCAGGGCCTCCCGGTACCAGGGCCGGGTCCGGACGAAGCCCACATAGTCGGCGAAGCTCTCGGCGTAGCTCCCGTAGGCGCGGAATTCGGAGACCTCCCGCTGCGGCCGGCCATCCCGGTACTCCAGCGAGGCCACGCCGACCCTGCGGCCATCCCAGTCGGCACCCGCCTTGATCCCGAACAGGTTGTGCGAGTTGCCGCCCGCCGCATCCCGGATCAGACGGCTACCCCAGCCGGTCTCCAGCGCCGCCTGGGCCAGCAGCAGGCGCGGCTCGACCCCGAGCCGCCTGCCCGCCGCCTCGGCCAGCGGCAACAGTGCGTCGACGAACTGCTCCGGGCTCGAGAAGCGGTCGGGCAGCGGTTCCCAGGTGGCCGTCCCGCCGGGCGCCACCTGCGGCCGTTCGGGCACGGCGTGGAGCGGGGCCGGATTGCGCCCCGCCGGCACCCCGAAGGCGCGCGTGGCTGGCAGCGGCACGGCACGCTGAACGCCCTTCTCCGGTGAGTGACTGCTCCCGAAACCCGATTGTTGTGACAGCTGTCGCTCGATTACGGCGGCCAAGCCGATGCCGCCGTTGCGCGTCACCTCCAGGGCGATCTGCTGGTCGTACATCTCCTGGTACATCTGCATCTGATGGCTCCCGAACAGGCTGTCTCCGATCCCGCCCTTGCGCATCTCCCTGAGCATCATCTGCACGAACAGCCCCTCGAACTGGCGCGCCACCTCGCCCACCGCCTCCGGGTCCTCGGCCCGCGCCGCCAGGCGCAGACGGCTGAGGCCCTGCAGGTCGGTATAGACATCCTGAAATCCGCTGACCGGTTCCATGCCCTGTCATTTGCATGCACCGTGCCACCCCTCTTTGATCTCACCACGGAGGCACGGAGAACACGGAGGCATCAGCTGAACGAATCATTTCAATGATAGAGGGGAGAAATAATACTATTTATAGTTCTTGTGGTTATGCTATTTTATTGATGTTATTCCTCATATATTGCGGGGATCTCCGTGTCCTCCGTGCCTCCGTGGTGCGCAGTTGCAGAAACGGCAAGGATTGCCGCCTCAGATGACGATCAGTTCCGCCTTCAGGGCACCGGCCTCGCGCAGCGCCTCGAGGATCGCCACCAGGTCGCCGGGCGCGGCGCCGACCCCGTTGACCGCCTTGACGATGTCGTCCAGGGAGACACCCGGGTTGAACAGGAACATGCGGCTCTCCTCCTGCCTGGCCTCGATCGTGGTGCGCGGGACCACGGCGGTGGTGCCGCCGGACAGTGGCGGCGGCTGACTGACCAGCGGCTCCGGAGTGATGGTGACCATCAGGCTGCCGTGGGCCACGGCGGCCTCGGTGACCCGGACGTGGCGGCCGATCACGACGGTGCCGGTCCGGGAATTGACCACCACCTTGGCCGGGGCCTCGGCCGGGATCACCTCGATGTTCTCCAGGATGGAGATGAAGGCGACCCGCTGGGACTCGTCACGGGGCGCCTGGACCCGGACCGAACTGCCGTCCACCGCGGTGGCGACGTGGCCGCCCATGGCCTCGTCGATGGCCAGGGCGACGCGGTTGGCAGTAGTGAAATCGGACTGGCGCAGGTTGATCACCAGGGAGCTGCCGTTGGCGAAGGGGGTGGGGACGGTCCGCTCCACGGTCGCCCCGCCCGGGACCCGGCCGACGGTGGGGATGTTGACGGTGATCTTCGAGCCGTCATCGGCCTCGGCGCCGAAGCCGCCCACGGTGAGATTGCCCTGGGCCATGGCATAGACCCGGCCGTCGGCCCCCTTGAGCGGGGTCAGCAGGAGGGTCCCGCCGCGCAGGCTCGAGGCGTCGCCGATGGAGTTGACCGTGACGTCGATCTTCTGCCCGGGCTTGGCGAAGGGCGGCAGGCTGGCGGTGACCATCACCGCGGCCACGTTCTTCACCTTGGGCTCCGGATTCAGCGGCACGTTCACTCCCAGCTCGCGCAGCATGTTGCGGA
The DNA here is from genome assembly GCA_003694425.1 of Gammaproteobacteria bacterium. Classification (GTDB taxonomy): domain Bacteria; phylum Pseudomonadota; class Gammaproteobacteria; order J113; family J113; genus J113. Next base: position 2,139 of record RFJX01000060.1, on the reverse strand, counting down.
AGCTGCGGATGGTGAATTTGGTCTGGTTGGTCTTGTCGCCGGTACCGGCCAGCCCGACCACCATGCCGTAGCCGATGAGCTGGTTGTCCCGCACCCCGGCGACGGTGGCGATGTCCTTGAGCCGCTCGGCCCGGGCCGGCAGGACCAGGGAGAAGGCGAGGAGGATTGCAGCAGGCATACGCAGGTTCATGGCCTTCACTCCGTGATGATCAGAAGGGGAACAGCGCACTGATGAAGAAACGCGCCAGCCAGCCCAGCTTGTTGGCGTCGGCGACCTGGCCGTCGCCGGAATAGATGATGGTGGCGTCTGCCACCTTGGTCGACTCGACGGTGTTGTCTGAGTCGATGTCCTCGGGCCGCACGATGCCCGAGAGCTTGATGTATTCGTTGCCGGTATTGAGGTTGAAACGCTTCTCCCCGCGCACGATCAGGTTCCCGTTGGGCAGGACGTCGGCCACCGTCACCGAGATGTTGCCCTTGATGGAGTTGCTCTGGCTGGAGTCCCCGGAACCCTCGAAGGTGGTGTTCGAACTCAGGCTGGTGCCGAGATTGTTGGCCGAGGTGCTCACCAGCGGCAGGCCGGAGGGCAACCCGAACTGCGGGGTGGTGCCGAGGATGGTCGGATTGGTGACGCTGGTGGTGGTGCTGCGATCCGTCGTGGTCTTGGTCTTCTTGCTGGCGTCGTTGCTCTCGACCAGGCGGATGGTGAGGATGTCGCCGATGCGCCGTGCCCGCTGGTCCTCGAACAGGGTGATCTCCTGCCCCGGCCGGTAGATCCCGCCGGTGGCCGGCTGGCTGTCCCGGTCGCGCGGGATCGCGGGCAGGCTGGCGGCGAAGGCGGGATCGCGCTCCGGCATCGAATTGCAGCCGGCCAGCAGGATCGGAAGCAGCAGGGGGAGCAGGGTCAGGCGCGTCTTCATCACGTCGTCCTCTACAGGGTCTGGGTCACGAACTGCAGCATCTGGTCGGTGGTGGAGATCGCCTTGGAGTTCATCTCGTAGGCGCGCTGGGTCTCGATCATGTTGACCAGCTCTTCCACCACATTGACGTTGGAGGATTCCAGCGCCCCCTGGATCACCGTACCCAGACCGTCCAGTCCGGGCGTCCCGGTGGTCGGGGCACCGCTGGCTGCCGTCTCCAGGAAGAGGTTCTCTCCCATCGGCTGCAGGCCCGCCGGGTTGATGAAGTCGGCCAGTTCGACGTTGCCCACCTGGGTGGGGGCGTTGTTGCCGGAGACCAGGGCGCTGACGGTGCCGTCGGAGCCGATGGTTATGCTGATGGTCTGGTCGGGGATGGTGATCCCCGGCTGCAGCTCATAGCCGGAGGCGTTGACGATCTGCCCCTGGTCGTTGAGCGTGAAGGAGCCGTCCCGGGTATAGGCGGTGGTGCCGTCCGGCAGGAGGATCTGGAAGAAGCCCCGTCCCTGGATGGAGACATCCAGTGGATTGTCGGTCTTCAGGAAATTCCCCTGGGTGAAGATCTTCTCGGTGGAGACGGTACGCACCCCGGTGCCCAGCATCAGGCCCGAAGGAAGGCGGTTGTTGGCCGAGGAGGAGGCGCCGGGCTGGCGCACGGTCTGGTAGAGGGTGTCCTCGAATACTGCCCGGCCGCGCTTGAAGCCGGTGGTGCTGACATTGGCCAGGTTGTGGGTGATCACCGAAAGGCGGGTGGACTGGGCGTCCAGTCCGGTCTTGGCAATCCACAGTGCAGGTTCCATTTCTCAGCTCCGGTTACTGTTTCGTTGGTTGCTCACCACGGAGACACGGAGGTCACGGAGTGAAAGCGGCTGTCAGCTGTCGGCCATCGGCACTCGGCAAGTGGACACGAGGCTGAATGCCGTCCGATAGCCGACAGCCGAATGCCGAAAGCCTTTTCATCCCTCTGCGTCCTCTGCGCCTCTGCGGTGGAAATCATCAGCCCAGACGCAGGATGGAGGCCTGGGAGGCGTCGTTCTCCTCGGCCACCTTCATCGCCCGGACCTGCAGCTCGAATCCGCGCTGCAGTTCGATCATCCGCACCATCGACTCGACCGCGTTGACGTTGCTACTCTCCAGCACCCCCGAGAGCAGGGTCACGGCGGCGTCGGGCGGCGCCGGCCGTCCGCTCTCGAGCCGGAACAGGCCATCCTCGCCCTTGAGC
>RFJX01000059.1 GCA_003694425.1 Gammaproteobacteria bacterium | reverse complement strand
TATTCGATGACGAACAGCGGCTGGCCGAACTCGACCGGCTGGCCGTTCTCGACGAGGATAGCGGAGATGGTGCCGGCGCGGTCGGCCTCGATCTGGTTGAGCATCTTCATCGCCTCGATGATGCACAGGGTATCGCCTTCCTTGACCTTGGAGCCGACCTCGACGAAGGGCGGTGCGCCGGGGGACGGGGCGCGGTAGAAGGTGCCGACCATGGGGGCGGTGACCACGTGCCCCGGTGGCAGACCCTCGCCCTCGGCGGCCTGCTCGGTGGGTGCGGCAGGGGCGGTCTCGGCAGGTGCCTGGGCAGGGGCAGCGGGCACGGCGGCCGGCGGCATGGCCATCTGGGTGAGGATTTGTGATCCCGAGGGATGGCGGCTGATGCGCACCGATTCCTCGCCCTCGTGGATCTCGATCTCCGCGATGCCGGATGCCTCCAGCAACTCGATCAGCTTCTTGACCTTGCGTATGTCCATTCCCAATGCTCTCGCGTCATTCGTCCAGTGTACGCACCTCGATCTCGCGGATCCGGCGCCATTGATGATCCTGCGTCAGCGCAAGCGTCGCGCCGCGATTCAATCCCGTTGCCAGAATCAGGGCGTCCGGTGTACGCAATCCGTAACGGGCCCGAAGCGCCGCGGCGCTCAGGGTCTCCTCACGGCCAATGCCGCAAATCTCCAGATGCGGAAAGCGCTCGAGGACCAGTTCATAGGTATCCGCCACCTCCTGCCTTCCCAGCCGCAGGGGCTGCACGAGGATCTCCAGCAGACTGATCTCCGAGACAATGCCTTCCCACTCGCCACGTTCGATCCGGCGCAACAGGCGTGACACCTTGTTCCCGAATCTGGCATCTCCGCTGAAATGGTAGATCCAGATGCAGGTATCGATCAGGACGAGCGGCCTTTCCCTGGCCGCTCCGGTTGTTCCCATGCCTCGCGTTCCTCCTGGACATGGGCCTCCACGTCCACCCCTTGCCACACTTCGCTGTGCAGGCCGCGGGTGGCAGCGACGAAATCTTCCGGCTTGGGCATCAGAACGATGCGATCGGCCTTGCACAGCACGAGCAATTCCTGCCCGGGCCGAATGCCGGCCTTCTCGCGCGCCTCACGCGGAATCACGATCTGGTTCTTGCTGCTCACCCGTACCGTACAACTCATCACACGTCCTCGGTAAAGCGATCTACTAAAATCACTTTACTCCATCGACTCCAGTTGCGCCACGGCCGCGCGCAGGGCCAGCTCGTAGCCGATCGGCCCCAGCCCGGTGATCACGCCCGCGGCGATGTCCGACAGGTAGGAGTGCCGGCGGAAGGGTTCGCGCGCATGCACGTTGGAGAGGTGGATCTCGATGAAAGGGATACCCACGCCCGCCAGGGCATCACGCAGCGCGACGCTGGTATGGGTGAAGGCCGCCGGATTGATGAGGATGAAGTGTACCCCGGCCTCGCGGGCGGCATGGATGCGCTCGATCAGCTCGTGCTCGGCATTGGACTGGAAATGCAACACCTCCACGCCCAGCTCCATCCCGAGCCGGGTCAGGCGCGCCTGGATCGCCTCCAGCGTCTCGTGGCCGTAGTGCTCCGGCTCCCGCGTGCCCAGCAGGTTGAGGTTGGGTCCGTTGAGAACGAGGATCTGGTGCATGGCCACCGTGACACCGTTGCCGCGTACCGCGCGAGGTTGCACGGATTATGCACCTTCGCGGGAGAAATTGCCACGATCCCGTCACGAAACCGGCTGGATTGCGGGAATAGCCGACCGGATCGGTGCAGTTCTTCCGGCCCTGGTTCGCGGAAGGTTGCACTGGCCCCGGAACCCGGCACCGCTCCCGATCCGGAAGAAATCGCGGAGTCCTGCGATGATTACTCCTGCGCTGCCCGACCTATGGGCCATTCCGAAACGACCATTTTCACCACCATCGTAAAATGGTCTTGTCCATTTTACGATACATCGTAAAATGGTCCCATGCAGACAAGGAAGCGACTGTACGACAGTCTTCTCGATGAGCATCTGTCCACTCATCGGCAGATGCTGTTTCTCAGTGGCCCTCGCCAAGTTGGCAAGACGACCACCTGCCGCCGGCATGCCGACGAGTACCTCAACTGGGACAACATCGACCACCGGGAAACCATTCTTGCCGGACCGAAGCATGTCGCATCGCACCTAGGGCTGGACCAGCTGCGTGAAGGCACGCCTGTGGTCCTGTTCGACGAACTGCACAAATACCCTCGGTGGAAAGCATTTCTCAAAGGTTTCTACGACACCTACGCCGACCGTGTCCGCATTCTGGTGACCGGAAGCAGCCGCATGGATACCTACCGACGCGGCGGCGACAGTCTGATGGGACGCTACTTCCACTACCGGATGCACCCCTTCTCCGTAGCAGAGCTGCTGCATCGCGAACTTCCCGATCCGGAGCGGATCATCCGACTCCCGCGCAAGCCGTCCGAAAACGATTTCGATGCTCTGTGGCGGTTCGGCGGCTTTCCGGAGCCCTTTCTGAAACGAGACGCCAGGTTCAGCCGGCGCTGGCAGTCACTGCGGCTCGACCAGCTCGTCCGCGAGGACATCCGCGACCTGACCCAGGTGCAGCAACTCGGCCAGATCGAAACGCTCGTGCACCTCCTGCTGGCACGGTCCGGACAGCAGCTCGTCTACAGCAATCTGGCTCGGGAAATTCGGGTGTCGGTCGACACGGTTCGCCGCTGGATCGATCTGCTGTGCAACCTGCACCTCGGGTTCCTGATCCGCCCCTGGCACAGGAATGTCTCGCGCTCCCTGCGCAAGGAACCCAAATGGTACCTGCGGGACTGGGCACTGACCGAAGACAAGGGACAGCGTGCCGAAACCTTCATCGCCTGCCACCTGCTCAAGGCGGTGGAAGGCTGGACAGACCTCGGGCTGGGAAGGTTCGAACTCGGTTACATCCGGGACAAGCGCAAGCGGGAGGTCGATTTCATCGTGGCGAGAGACAACGAGCCCTGGTTCCTCGTGGAGGTCAAACACGGATCGGCAGGACTCGCCGAATCCCTGGTTCATTTCCAGCAGCAACTCGGTGCGCCCCACGCATTCCAGGTCACCCTGGACATGCCCTACGTCAAGGCGAACTGCTTCGAGAAACCGGGCACGCCCCTC
>RFJX01000058.1 GCA_003694425.1 Gammaproteobacteria bacterium | reverse complement strand
CGTCGCCCATCCCATCCTGATCCGGGGGGAGAGCGGGACCGGGAAGGAGCTGTTTGCCCACGCCATTCATGACGCCAGCAACCGTCGCGATGGCCCCCTGGTGGCGATCAATTGTGGCGCGATGCCAATGGATCTGGCCGAGTCCGAGCTGTTCGGCCATGTCGCCGGCGCCTTCACCGGCGCGCGGCGCGAGGGCGCCAGGGGGCGCCTGGAGCAGGCCGACGGCGGGACCCTGTTTCTCGACGAGGTCGATTCACTGCCCCTGTCCCTGCAGGCCAAGCTGCTGCGCGTCCTGGAAGACGGCCAGGTCACCCCGCTCGGGGCCTCGCAGCCGCGCCAGGTCGATGTCCGCCTGATCTGCGCCTCCGGCCGGGACCTGCGCGCCATGGTGGAGGAGGGCAGCTTCCGCCTCGATCTCTATTACCGGCTGAACGTGCTGGAGATACGCCTGCCCCCGTTGCGAGAGCGCCCGGAGGATCTTGCCCTGTTGCTCGGCCACTGGCTGGGATCCGCCTGCCGGGAGGCGGGACGCCCCCCGATCGAGGTTACACCAGAGGCCCTTGCCCTGCTGCGAGACTATTCCTGGCCTGGCAACATACGAGAACTGCGCAACGCCTGTATCCGCTGGTCGCTGACCCTGGCGGAGGACCGGCTCGATGTCGCCGACCTGCCAGAGGAGATGCGGCGCGGCAGGGAGGAGATCCGGCCGGGATCCGCCGGCGACCTGCGCAGTGTCAGTGACCGGGTGATCGGGCAGGTGCTCGACGAGTGTGCAGGCAACGTCACCGCCGCCGCACGGCGTCTCGGGATCTCGCGCAGCACCATCTACCGGAGGTTGCGCAAGGGGCCGGGAGTCCCCTGAGCAACGGCCCTGTCGCAACCTGCGACAGTGCGTCGCGAAGCGGTACACTCAAGGTGACTCCAGGCTGACGACGACCCTGGTGTCGCGCCATCGGACAAGGATGAGAAATAGCATTCAAAACAATGGAATATATGGACTAGTTCAAGTACATGATAAGTTCAGGGCCGGGGCATATGAGCCCCCCTTGAGACTGGCACGCTATCTGCTCTGGTTATCGCACGCCGTTGGTATGTCCAGTCCCAGCGGCTGGTTGGCAGGCCGCATCTAGCGGCCTGCGTTTTTTTCAGGAGGTGAACGATGACTACCCTTATCCGCCCGGTGCCCGAAGATTTCGCCCGCCAGGCCCACGTCGACGCGGCGGGCTATGAACAGATGTATCGCCGTTCGCTCGAAGACCCGGAGGGGTTCTGGGCGGAGCAGGCGGAACGCTACCTCGACTGGTATCGCCCCTGGGACCGGGTCCTGGACTGGGATTTCCGCAAGGGCCATATCCGCTGGTTCGAAGGCGCCGAGCTGAATGTGACCCACAACTGCCTTGACCGCCATCTGGAATCGCGGGGAGACCAGACCGCAATCCTCTGGGAAGGCGACCAGCCGGGCGTCAGTCGTTCCCTGACCTATCGCGAGCTCCACGAGGCCGTCTGCCGGCTCGCCAATGTCCTCAGGGCCGAAGGGGTCGGAGTGGGAGACCGGGTCGCGATCTATCTCCCCATGATCCCGGAAGCGGCCGTTGCCATGCTGGCCTGCGCCCGGATCGGGGCGGTCCATTCGGTCGTCTTCGGCGGCTTTTCACCGGAGGCGCTGCGGGACCGTGTCGTCGATGCCGACTGCAAGGTGGTCATCACCGCCGACGGCGGCCTCCGGGGAGGGCGGCTGGTACCGCTCAAGGCCAACGTGGACGAGGCGCTCACCGGCTGCCCCGGTGTCTCCCGGGTCATCGTGGTCCGACATACGGGTACCCGGATCGAATGGCAGGAGGGGCGTGACCTCTGGTATCACGAGGCGGCAGATGCCGCCTCGACGGACTGCCCTCCGGAGCGGATGGGTGCCGAGGACCCGCTGTTCATCCTCTACACCTCCGGCTCCACCGGGAAGCCCAAGGGCGTGGTGCACACCACCGGTGGCTACCTGCTCTACTCCGCCATGACCCACAAGCTGGTCTTCGATTATCACGATGGCGAGGTCTACTGGTGTACGGCCGACGTCGGCTGGGTCACCGGCCACAGTTACATCGTCTATGGTCCGCTGGCCAATGGCGCCATCTCCCTGATGTTCGAGGGGGTGCCCACCTGGCCGGACGCAGGCCGCATGTGGGACATCGTGGAGCGGTACCGGGTCAACATCTTCTACACCGCCCCCACGGCCATCCGCGCCCTCATGGGACAGGGTGACGATTTCGTGAGGAAGCACGATCGCAGCAGCCTGCGGGTCCTGGGATCGGTCGGAGAGCCGATCAATCCGGAGGCTTGGGAGTGGTACTACCAGGTGGTGGGGGAGGGCCGCTGCCCCATCGTCGATACCTGGTGGCAGACCGAGACCGGGGGGCACCTGATCACCCCGCTGCCGGGCGCCATGCCGCTCAAGCCCGGCTCGGCCTGCAAACCCTTCTTCGGTGTCGAACCGGCGCTGCTGGACGATCAGGGCAGGGAGATAGAGGGCGAGGGCGAGGGGGTCCTGGTCATCAAGCGACCCTGGCCCGGACAGATGCGCACCATCCACGGCGACCATCAGCGCTTCATCGAGACCTACTTCAGCATGTATCCCGGTTACTACTTCAGCGGCGACGGGGCCCGGCGCGATGCCGATGGAGACTACTGGATCACCGGGCGGGTGGACGACGTTCTGAACGTCTCCGGCCACCGCATGGGGACCGCGGAGGTAGAGAGCGCGCTGGTGCTCCATCCGTCGGTGGCGGAGGCAGCGGTCGTCGGATACCCGCACCCGGTGAAGGGGCAGGGGATCTACGCCTATGTCACCCTGATCAACGATGTCGAACCCAGCGAGGAGCTGAAGAAGGAGCTCGTGGCCCTGGTGACGAAGGAGATCGGGCCGATTGCCAAGCCCGACATCATCCAGTGGGCACCGGGCCTGCCCAAGACCCGCTCCGGCAAGATCATGCGCCGGATCCTGCGCAAGATCGCGGCCGATGAACTCGACAACATGGGCGATACCAGCACCCTGGCCGATCCGGCCGTCCTGACCGACCTGATCGAGAACCGGCAGAACCGGGCCTGACCGGCGGGCTGCGGTCCCGGACCGCTCCTCAGTTCAAGGCCCCGCCTGGCCGGGGGCCGGCCTGCTCGGCACGGCGGGGACCCGCCGCAACTCCCAGTGCTCCAGGGCCCATTCCAGGAGCAGGGACGCGGGAGCGGCATCCAGCTCCTGCGGCGGCGCATGACCCAGGAAATCCAGGGCCAGGCGCAGCACCTGTGCAGGCTGCCCGGGGTCGATGGCCGGTGACTGTTCGCGCTTGCTCAGCTTGGTGCCGTCTGGGGTCACCGCAAGCGGCAGGTGGGCATAGTCGGGGCGGGAGAGCCCCAGGGCCTCCTGCAGCAGACCCTGGCACGCGCTCGCCATCAGCAGGTCCGCTCCCCGCACCACCTGGGTGACCCCCATCCTGGCGTCGTCGATCACGGTGGCCAGGTGATAGGCATGTACCCCGTCGGCGCGCAGGACGACGAAATCGCCACAGGCGTCCGCCAGGTCGAGCTCACGGGGCCCATGGATGCGGTCGTCGATGGTGATGGGACCCTCCGGCAGCCGGAACCGCCACGAGCGGCCGATCCGTCCCGCCGGCAGTCCGTCACGACAGGTTCCCGGATATGGACCGCCGGCCAGCTCCCGGCGGGTGCAGCCGCAGGGGAACAGCCGTCCGTCGCGGCGTAGCCGCTCGTAGGCCTCCTGATAGTGGTCGCGCCAGGGGGACTGGTACTGGACCTCGCCGTTCCACCAGAGACCGAGTTCCTCCAGGGCACGAAGGATGGCTCGATCAGCGCCGGGACGTACCCTGGGGGTGTCGAGGTCGTCGAT
>RFJX01000057.1 GCA_003694425.1 Gammaproteobacteria bacterium | reverse complement strand
GGCGGAGGTTGCCTCAGCCCGGCTGATCCAGCCCCAGCTCCCTGATCTTGCGGGTGAGGGTGTTGCGCCCCCATCCGAGCAGACGGGCCGCCTCCTGCCGATGCCCGCCGGTCCGGCGCAGCGCCGCCTCGATCAGCAGCCGTTCGACCTGCGCGATCACCGGCGTGGCCAGTTCGCGGGTGCCGGCCGCGGCCTGCAGCTCGAGCCAGCGCGCCAGGGCCTGTTCCCATCCCCCGGCGGGTTCGGCGCCGTCGTCCTCCTGCTCCAGCTCCGGAGGGAGGTCTTCGGCCAGCACCACTTCGGAGGGCGCCATCACGGTGACCCAGCGGCAGACGTTCTGGAGCTGGCGGACGTTGCCCGGCCAGGAGAAGGCCTCCATGCGCTGCAGCGCCTCCGCCGAGAGTTCCTTGCGCTTCACCCCCAGCTCGGCCGCGGCGTGACTCAGGAAGTGGGCGCAGAGCAGCGGGATGTCCTCCCGCCGTTCCCGCAGCGGCGGGATCTGGAGGCGGATGACATTGAGCCGGTGGAAGAGGTCCTCCCGGAAACCACCCTCGGCCACCCGCCGCTCCAGGTCCTGGTGGGTCGCGGCGATCACCCGGACGTCCACGGCGACCGGCTCGTGGCCGCCGACCCGGTAGAACTCTCCGGTGGCCAGCACCCGCAGCAGCCGCGTCTGCAGTTCGGGCGACATGTCGCCGATCTCGTCCAGGAAGAGGGTCCCGCCATGGGCCTGTTCGAAGCGCCCGATGCGGCGGGAGGTGGCGCCGGTGAAGGCCCCCCGTTCATGGCCGAACAGCTCCGATTCGAGGAGTTCGCGCGGGATGGCGGCGGTGTTGATGGCGATGAAGGGTCCCTCGCTGCGGGGGCTGTGCTGGTGCAGGGCGCTGGCGACCAGCTCCTTGCCGGTCCCCGACTCGCCGGTGATGAGGACGTTGATGCCGGAGTTGGAGAGCCTGCCGATGGCGCGGAACAGCTCCTGCATCGCCGGGGCCGCCCCGACGATGCCGGAGACCTGCGGCACCTCCTCCCCGGTCTCGGCGGAGACGGCCGGCCTGTGGCTCACCGCCCGCCGGACCAGCGCCACCGCCTCATCGATGTCGAAGGGCTTGGCCAGGTACTCGAAGGCACCGCCGCGGAAGGCGGCCACCGCCCGGTCGAGGTCGGCAAAGGCGGTCATGACCACCACCGGGAGCTCCGGGTGGAGTCCCTTGACGCGCTCCATCAGCTCGAGCCCGTCCATCCCGGGCATCCGCACATCCGTGACCACGGCGTCCGGGACCTCGCGCCGCAGCGCCTGCAGCAGGGCCTCGGCGTTGTCGAAGGTGCGGGTGGTGAATCCGGCCTGGCCCAGGGCCCGCTCCAGCACCCAGCGCAGGGAGGCGTCGTCGTCGACGATCCAGACCTGTTCCTGCGGGCTCATGGGCCGGTCTCCAGGGGCAGCCAGACGGTGAAGACGGTATCGCCGGGCCGGCTGCGGCACTCGATCAGCCCCCCGTGCTGCTGGACGATGCGCCGGGCGATGGAGAGGCCCAGACCGGTCCCTTCGGGCCGGCCGGTGATGAGCGGGTAGAAGATGGCGTGCTGCAGCTCCTCGGGGACCCCGGGGCCGTTGTCGCACACCTCGACCCGCAGCACCAGCCGGTGGCGCCGGCTGCCGAGGGTCACCTGGCGCTCGATCCGGCTGCGCAGGGTGATGGTGCCCCCGTGCTGCGACTCCAGGGCCTGGGCGGCGTTGCGGACCAGGTTGAGGAAGAGCTGGACCAGGTGGTCGCGATCCGCCTGCAGCGGGGGCAGGCTGGGGTCGTAGTCGCGCTGCAGGCGGATGGTCCCCGGCAGCTCCGCCTCGGCCAGCCGGCGGACGTGCTCCAGCACGACATGGATGTTGCATTCGCGCCGCTCGATCGGTCCCTTCGGGCCCAGCAGCCGGTCCACCAGCTTGCCCAGGCGATCGGCCTCGGCGATGATGATGCGGGTATATTCCCGCAGACCGGCATCGCGCAGCTCCCGTTGCAGCAACTGGGCCGCCCCGCGCAGGCCACCGAGCGGATTCTTGATCTCGTGTGCCATGCCCCGCAGCAGGGCCTCGGCCGCCCGGTGCTGGGTCAGGAACTGTTCCTCACGGCCGATCCGCTGGTGCCGGTCGAGCTGGATCAGCTCGACCAGGGTCATCCCCCGCATTTCCCCCTCCGACAGTGGGGTGACGGTGCAATCGACCGTGGGGCCATGCTCATGACCCTCGAACAGCGAGAGTTCACGTTCGGTGGTCGGCTCGCCACTCACGGAGACCCGCTCCATGCGCCGGGCGAACAGGGGCGCGGCGGGCAGCAGCTCCCTGGGCAGGAGCCCCTGTACCTTGCGGGCGCTGACATTGAGGAGATCCTCCCCGGCCTGGTTGATGGCGCACAGCCGCAGCTCCCGATCGAAGACGAGCACGGCCGTGGTGAGGCTGTCGAGCAGCCCCGGATCACCGCCGGTGGTGAAGGCCCGGTTCAGCATTGCACCATTTTAGTGCAAGGCCGGCCGGGTGACCTCACCCGTCGGGGGTCGCGGGGAGAGGGGGCGATCGCTCTGTTCAAAATCACGCCTTCCATCACTCTCGTAGATGCGGGTGGGGCGGAGACCGCAGACCTGCCGGGCGATCCGGACTGGCACCACTGCCACCGGAGCGGGGCCCTGCAGGGGTTGCAGCAATCGCCGTGCCAGGAGATAGGGAGTGGTACTCAGATGTGGACGCGAAGGAGATGGAACACGATGAGTTCGGACTTCTTGAAGACGTTGCCCTTGCGGTCGGTGATGGCCACCTGCAGGGTGTGCGATCCGCGGGGCAGGTTCTGCAACTCCAGGGTGGTCTTGTTCTCGCCCTCGATGACCGGCTTGCCGTCCAGGTAGAGGGTCAGGCGGTGTCCCAGCTCGACCATCAGCGGTGGCCGGACCTCCACCTCCACCGTGATGTTGCCGTTGTTCGCCCGTACCGCGCTGTCGTTCGCCGGGCTGGCGATCCGCAGCAGCTCGTATTCCGGGGCGAGTTTCTCCACCGGCCGCTTCTTCTTCGGGGACTTCAGGCGCAGGGACTCGATGGTCTGGGGGTCGAGGTTCTCGATCACCTCGGCGCCGGGGTGGGGGGTGTCGGAGTAGATGACATTGCCCTGCTCGTCCACCCAGCGATAGACCTCGGCGGCGGGCTGGCCGGTGATCGCGAGCAGCATCGCGGCCAGGATCCAGCCGGCGAGATGAAGCGGGATACGGCGAGGGGAGGCGCGGTTCATGGAGCCAGCTTAGCGTATCTGTCCATGGTTGATAAAGACAGATGGACCCATGGGGAGTTCAGGGCAGGGGTGGAAAAAGAAGACCCCCGCACGGGGCGGGGGTCCCTGGGGTTCAGCGTGAGTCTGTGACTCAGAGGCTGTAGTACATGTCGAACTCGACCGGATGGGTGCTCATGCGCAGGCGCGTGACCTCCTCCATCTTCAGCTCGATGTAGGCGTCGATGACGTCGTCGGTGAAGACCCCTCCGGCCTTGAGGAACTCGCGGTCCTCGTCCAGCGCGGCCAGGGCCTCGTCCAGCGAGGCGCAGACCTTGGGCAGGTTCTTCTCCTCCTCCGGCGGCAGGTCGTAGAGGTCCTTGTCCATCGGCGCGCCCGGGTCGATCTTGTTGAGGATGCCGTCGATGCCGGCCATCATCAGTGCGACGAAGGTGAAGTAGGGGTTGCCGCAGGAATCGGGGAACCGGACCTCGATGCGCCGTGCCTTGGGGCTGGAGACGTGGGGGATACGGATGGAGGCGGAGCGGTTGCGGGCCGAGTAGGCGCGGATCACCGGGGCCTCGAAGCCGGGCACCAGCCGCTTGTAGCTGTTGGTGGAGGCGTTGGCGAAGGCATTGATGGCCCGCGCATGCTTGAGCACCCCGCCGATGTAGTAGAGGGCGGTCTCGGACAGTCCGCCGTAGCCGTCGCCGGCGAAGATGTTCTCGCCACCCTTGGAGAGGGACTGGTGCACGTGCATGCCGTTGCCGTTGTCACCGACCAGCGGCTTGGGCATGAAGGTGGCGGTCTTGCCGAAGGCGTGGGCGACGTTGTGGACCACGTACTTGAGGACCTGCAGTGAGTCGGCGCGCTTGACCAGGGTGTCGAAGCGGGTGCCGATTTCGCACTGGCCGGCGGTGGCCACCTCGTGGTGATGGACCTCGGTCATCAGCCCCATCTCCTCCATGGTCAGGCACATGGCGGAGCGCAGGTCCTGCAGCGAATCGACCGGAGGCACCGGGAAATAGCCGCCCTTGACGCCGGGCCGGTGGCCGATGTTGCCGTCCTCGTAGACCTTCTCGGAGTTCCATTCGGCCTCTTCGGAATCGATCTTGTAGAAGGTCCCCTCCATGCTGACACCCCAGCGGACGTCGTCGAGGATGAAGAACTCCGGCTCCGGGCCGAAGAAGGCGGTGTCACCGATTCCGGTGGAGCGCAGATAGGCCTCGGCACGCTTGGCCAGGGAACGGGGGCAGCGCTCGTAGCCCTGGCCGGTGGAGGGCTCCAGTATGTCGCAGCGCAGGATAAGGGTGGAGTCGTCCGTGAAGGGGTCCATCACCGCCGTTTCGGGCTCGGGCATCAGGATCATGTCGGACTCCTGGATCCCCTTCCAGCCGGCGATGGAGGAGCCGTCGAACATCTTCCCTTCCTCGAAGAAATCGGCATCGACGGTGTGGGACGGGACGGTGACGTGCTGCTCCTTGCCGCGGGTGTCGGTGAAGCGGAGGTCGACGAACTTGACCTCCTCGTCCTTGATCATCTGCAAAACGTTTTCAGCGGACATGGCCACTCCTCCAGTGGGGTTGGGTATACAGGGTTGGAACTGTCGCAGCTCCATGGATCAGCATGATTCGTGCCAGGCTTCTGGCCCTATTTTGCGGGGCCATATAGGGGTCGCTGCACCAATCTGGCGCATTCCGGCGAATCTCTGCACCACGATGGTGCAATGCGGTCCCGGGCTGGCCGGGCGGATGTCTCGCCGGGTCATGCATCGGGCAGCAGCCGCTCTCCCTGCATGAGCTCATCGAGGGTCTCGCGCTCGCGGATCAGCCAGTCACCGCCACCCGCCACCATTACCTCGGCCGGGCGGGGTCGTGAATTGTAGTTGGAGGCCATGACGAAGCCGTAGGCCCCGGCCGCGCCGATGGCGAGCAGGTCGCCGGGCTCCAGCGCCAGCTCGCGTTCACGGGCCAGGAAATCGCCGCTCTCGCAGACCGGCCCCACCAGGTCGTAGCGGATCGGGGTACCCTGCCGCGGCCGCACCGGCCAGACCGGCTGCCAGGCATCGTACAGGGCCGGGCGCAGCAGGTCGTTCATGGCGGCGTCGACGATGGCGAAACGACGCTCCCCGTTCTGCTTGAGGTATTCCACCCGGGTCAGGAGGACCCCGGCATTGCCGACGATGGAGCGGCCCGGCTCGACGATCAGGGTCTCGCGCCGGCCTGCGAGCAGCGGCAGCAAGGCCGCCGCGTATTCGGCAGGGGTGGGCGGTTCCTCGTCACGATAGCGGATCCCGAGTCCCCCGCCGGCATCGATCTGCCGCAGGGGGATGCCCTCCCCGGCGAGGTCGTCGGCCAGGGCCAGGACCCGGGAGAGGGCGTCGCGGAACGGTTCCAGCCGGGTCAGCTGGGAGCCGATGTGACAGCCGATCCCGACCAGCTCGACGTTCTCCATCGCCGCGGCACGGCGGCAGAGCGCCCCGGCCTCGGCCATCGGGATGCCGAACTTGCTCTCCTTCAGGCCGGTGGAGATGTAGGGATGGGTCCCGGGGTCCACATCCGGATTGACGCGCAGCGCGACCGGTGCCCGCCGGCCCACTCTCCGGGCCACCCGGTCGATGCGCTCCAGCTCCGCCGCCGACTCGACATTGAAGCTGCGGATCCCCACCTCCAGGGCGCGGGAGATCTCTTCCTCCCGCTTGCCCACCCCGGCGAAGACCACCCGGGCCGGGTCGCCGCCGGCCCGCAGGACCCGTTCGAGTTCACCGATGGAGACGATGTCGAAACCGGAGCCGAGGCGGGCCAGCAGGTTGAGCAGGGCGAGGTTGGAGTTGGCCTTGACGGCGTAACAGACCAGGTGGGGATGCCCGTCCAGGGCGCTGTCGTAGTCGCGCCAGGCCTGTTCGATGGCCCCGCGCGAGTAGACGTAGAGCGGGGTGCCATACCGTTCGGCCAGCCCGGAAAGGGGCGATGACTCGAGTGTCAGCTCGCCGCTCAGATAGTGCAGGGGAGGGGTCGGTTCAGACATGGTTCGGTCCGGAAACGGAGGGCCGCCGGCGGGCGGCAGGGCTCAGGCGGGGTGGTCGGCCACCTGGGTCAGGGCCGTCGGCGCGGGTGCCCTCAGGGCGGTCTCTTCGGGCAGATAGAGGTCACCCTTCTGGCCGCAACCACCCAGCAGGCCGCTGACGAGCAGCAGGAGCAGGGCCGCGGGGCCGCGATGGCGAAGATGGTGCACTGCTGGTCTCCCCCGGGTTCGGATTCGGCTCACCGGCCAGAGCATAGCAGAAGGCCCGCCACCGGTTCATCTCCGGGAGTGCCGGCGGGCATCCCCGCCCCGGCTGCGGGGACGACGCCCGTCCCGCCGCTGTCCCTCGCGGCGGCGCCGGGCGGAGGGATCGCGCCGGGGGGGAGCCGGCTCCACCAGCAGGGACTCGTCGACCGGCGCAGTGGGGATCTTGTGGCCGATGTAGGCCTCGATCTCGGGCAGGGAGTAGACATAGCGTTCGCAGGCGAAGCTGATCGCCTCCCCACGGGCGCCGGCCCGGGCGGTGCGTCCGATCCGGTGGACGTAGTCCTCCTCGTTCTGCGGCAGGTCGAAATTGAAGACGTGGCTCACTTCCGGGATGTGCAGTCCGCGGGCGGCCACGTCGGTCGCCACCAGCAGCCTGATCTCGCCCGAGAGGAGCTTTTCGATCAGGCGCTGGCGCTTGCGCTGGGGCACGTCGCCGGAGAGCAGCCCGGCCTCGAGGCCATTGCCCCGCAGCCAGGCATCCAGCTCCTCGCCGGTCCGCTTGGTGTTGACGAAGATCAGGCCGCGCTCGGGCTCGAGTTTCCGGAGCAGTCCCAGCAGCAGCGGCACCTTCTGCCGCGACTCGACGTGATACAGGGTCTCGGTGACCCGATCGGCGGTGACCTTCTCCGGCTCGATGGTCACCTCTTCGGGCATGTTCATGTGCTCGTAGGCCAGCTCTGTGACCCGGTAGCCGAGGGTGGCGGAGAAGAGCAGCCCGAGGCGCTTCTCCGGCTTCGGCATCCGCCGCAGGAGGTAGCGGATGTCCTTGATGAAGCCCAGGTCGAACATCCGGTCGGCCTCGTCCAGCACCACCACCTGGACTGCGTTCAGGTCGAAGACCTTCTGCTTGTAATAGTCGATCAGCCGGCCCGGGGTGCCGATCAGGATGTCGACTCCCTCGGCCAGCCGGTTGCGCTGTTTCTCGTAGTCCACACCGCCATAGACCAGGGCCATGCTGAAATGGGCCTCGCGGTTGAGCAGGTCGGCGTCGTGCTTGATCTGGATGGCCAGTTCGCGGGTGGGGGCGAGGATCACCGCCCGGGGCTGGGTGGGCGTGCGGCCATGGCGGGGAGGATGGGTCAGGAGGTGGTGCATGGTGGCCAGGAGGAAGGCCAGGGTCTTGCCGGTACCGGTCTGGGCCTGACCGGCCACGTCCCGCCCGGCCAGCGCGATGGGCAGGGCCTTTGCCTGGATCGGGGTGCAGTGGGTGAAGCCGGCCTCGTGGGTGGCCTTGAGCAGTGCCGGGTGGAGGTCAAGCTGATCGAAGCGGACCTCGGTGGTGTGGGCCTGTTCCATCTCTCTTATGTCGATGTCTCTTCGGTGAAATCCGCACAATTCTACTACGAAGTGCGCCGTCCCATGCGGACGGGGCCGGGAAGGGGCCGCGGGAGAGTGGTATGAACCGGATGGCGGGAAGGCCGGAATCGGTGCAGATGGTTGCATTCCGGCGAGGATTTCGCTGAAATGCCGTCCTGCCCAAGATACTGGAGGTCATTACCCGCATGAGCGAACATATCGTCAAGGTGACCGACGAAACCTTCGAGGAGGAGGTCCTGAATTCCGACCAGCCGGTGCTGGTCGACTACTGGGCCGAGTGGTGCGGTCCCTGCAAGATGATCGCCCCCATCCTCGACGAGATCGCGCAGGAGTATGCGGGGAGGCTGAAGGTCGCCAAGCTCAACATCGACGAGAATCCCGCCACTCCGCCCAAGTACGGCATCCGGGGCATTCCGACCCTGATGATCTTCAAGGGCGGCAACGTCGCCGGGACCAAGGTCGGCGCCCTGTCGAAGTCCCAGCTCAGCGCCTTCATCGACGCCACCATCTGATTGCCGTAACGGGTCCGGGCGTCCATCTTCCGGGTCCTCTGAAACGGGCGGGAACCGGCCGGGGCGGTCGCTGCGGCCGGTTCTGGACATCCCCGGTACATGCTGCTAACTTAATGGCTATCGAATACTGTCTCGCCAGAGCGTATTTTCCCCGGTATCGCTGAATCCACCCCGCTGCGCGGGTGCGCGCTCTGCGATCACCCCAGTGCTTTTTCTCCCGTAATCCTGAACTGCGATGAACCTTACAGAACTGAAACGCAAACCCCCCGCGGAGCTGCTGCAGCTCGCCGAGGAGCTCGGCATCGAGGGGCTGGCCCGTGCCCGCAAGCAGGAGGTCATCTTCTCCATCCTCAAGGCCCAGGCCAAGAAGGGCGAGGACATCTACGGCGACGGGGTGCTCGAGATCCTGCAGGACGGCTTCGGATTCCTGCGCTCGGCGGACTGCTCCTATCTCGCCGGCCCTGACGACATCTACGTCTCTCCCAGCCAGATCCGGCGTTTCGCGCTGCGTACCGGCGACACCATCTCCGGCAAGATCCGCCCGCCCAAGGACAATGAGCGCTATTTCGCCCTGCTCAAGGTGGACGAGATCAACTTCGAGCCGCCGGAGAACGCCAAGCACAAGGTCCTGTTCGAGAACCTCACCCCCCTGTTCCCCAACGAGCGCCTCAACCTGGAGATCGGCAACGGCAGCACCGAGGACCTGACGCCCCGCGTGATCGACCTGGTGGCGCCCATCGGCAAGGGGCAGCGCGGGCTGGTGGTCTCGCCGCCCAAGGCGGGCAAGACCATGATGCTGCAGTCGATCGCCCATTCCATCGCCCACAATCATCCGGAGTGCTACCTGATCGTCCTGCTCATCGACGAGCGGCCCGAGGAGGTCACGGAGATGGCCCGCTCGGTCCGTGGCGAGGTGGTCTCCAGCACCTTCGACGAACCGGCCAGCCGCCACGTGCAGGTGGCCGAGATGGTGATCGAGAAGGCCAAGCGGCTGGTCGAGCACAAGCGGGACGTGGTCATCCTGTGCGACTCCATCACCCGCCTTGCCCGCGCCTACAACACCGTGGTGCCCTCCTCGGGCAAGGTCCTCACCGGCGGTGTCGACGCCAACGCCCTGCAGCGGCCCAAGCGCTTCTTCGGCGCCGCCCGCAACATCGAGGAGGGTGGCTCGCTCACCATCATCGCCACCGCCCTGATCGATACCGGCTCGCGCATGGACGATGTCATCTATGAGGAGTTCAAGGGCACCGGCAACATGGAGATCCACCTGAGCCGCAACATCGCCGAGAAGCGCATCTACCCGGCCATCAATCTCAACCGCTCCGGCACCCGCCGCGAGGAGCTGCTGATGGACCCCGACGAATTGCAGAAGGTCTGGATCCTGCGCAAGCTGCTGCACTCCATGGACGAGATCGCCGCCATGGAATTCCTCCTCGAGCGGCTCAAGGTCACCAAGTGCAATGCCGAGTTCTTCGACGCCATGAAGCGCTGAGCCGCCGGCGGGCCGCGCCCTGCCTTCTGTGGTATATAGTGGAGACGTGATGCCGGAAACCGCCGCATCCCGCCATCAGAAACATCAGGAGAAGCGCCTTGAGCCAGCCCGTCAGTGTCGAACCCATGGATCCCGCCCGGCAGAACTCCCCCAAGACCGGCCCGCTGAGTGACGAGGCGACGGTCCAGATGAGCAATGCCACCGCCCCCTGCTACTGGAACGACGTCGAATATCCTCCCGGCAGCCGGGTGACGGAGGGCGATACCTGTTACGAGTGCAGCTTCGGCCGCTGGATCGAGCTGGACTGACCCTCCGGCCACAGCCGCAATACCGGCTGGCCGGAGCCGCGGCCCAGGATGTCTCCCATGCGGAAGGGGAAGTGGCCCCGGCGGCGGTCGTCGAACCAGAGTTCGAGGGTGTGGCGGATGGTGGAGAAGGCCAGTTCCTCCCACGGGATCTCCCGCTCCCCGAACAGCGCCACCTCCAGTGATTCGGGGCCCGGTCCCCAATCCTGGTCCCGCAGGGTGCCCCGGAACATCATGTAGACCTGGCCGATGTCGGGCAGATTGAACAGGGTGTAGAGCCCCTCGATATCCACCCGGGCCCTGGCCTCCTCTTCGGTCTCGCGCAGCGCCGCCTCCACCACGCTCTCCCCCAGCTCCATGAACCCCGCCGGCAGGGTCCACAGGCCCCGGCGTGGCTCTATTGCCCGCCGGCACATCAGGACCCGTCCCTCGTGCTCCGCCAGGCAGCCGGTGACCACCCGCGGATTCTGATAGTGGATGCGTCCGCACTGGCGGCAGACGTGGCGCGGCCGGTCCTCGCCCGGCGGGACCTCGACCGTCAGGGGCCCTGCGCAGTGGCTGCAGTACTTCATCGCCGACACTCCAGGTCGGGGGTCTCCCGGCGGAAGTGCGGGGGCCAGGAGCTGCTTCCCCGGATCGCCTCCGGCACGGGCGGGACCAGGCCGGTGGCCAGATCGGCGGTCCGCCCCAGGGTCGCGGCAACCCGGTAACGCCGGGAGTGGATACAGGTGCGGTCACCGAACTCGCAGGTGTCCCCGTCGGTGCCCCCGCAGGCGCCGTTGGCCAGCCCCTTGGGACAGCTCTCGGGGCAGATGTACTGGGTCTCCCCGAGGCGGCAGTAGCCGCAGGCGCGGCAGCCGAACAGGGGGGTCTTCAGCGCCCGCTCGAGCCGGACCAGCAGGCGGTCGGCCCGGCTGCCCCGGCGGATCGGGGAGAGCAGCCGGGCGAACAGCGCGTTCAGCGGCCCGCGCTCGAACAGCCAGCGGTGCAGCGGGCGCATGAGCCGGTAGCGGAGCAGGTCCGGTCCCGCGCCCCGCGGCGGGCGCCGATCGGTCAGATACCAGCCGCGCACGAATACCCGCACCGGCCCCTCACCGGGCGGCTGCAGCGCCCTGAGCCAGGCCCTCGACCAGCTCGTCCGGTCGGGATGGCGCGCGCTCAGGTACTCCACCTGGCGGCGCAGCGTGCGCAGGGTTTCCAG
>RFJX01000056.1 GCA_003694425.1 Gammaproteobacteria bacterium | reverse complement strand
CTCCGGGGGAGAAGGCCCGCTCCATCCGGCCGATCACCTCAGCGGCGGAATCGGGGTCGCCCCGCCGGACGAGGGTGCGGGCCAGGCCGCCGAAGTCGTCGGGCCGACGGTACCAGGAGTGGGTTCCCACCTTCAGGGCCCCGCGCCACGCCGACTCGGCCAGCTCATGGTCTCCTTCGGCACAGGCGAGCCGGGCCAGCAGGCGTTGCCGCTGCAGTGACCTGGGGGAACGCTCGAGCGCCTCCTGCACCACCCGGATCGCCTCCTCGGTCCGGCCCAGCCGTTCCAGGGTGCGGGCCAGCCAGTCGTGGGCCAGGACATTGGCCGGATTGTCCCGGATCAGGGCAGTGAAGACCTCCTGCGCCGCAGCGTAGTCGCGCAGGTTGAACAGGGCCTCGCCCAGGGCCAGGCTGGCCCAGGGGAACTCCCTTTCCCGCAGCAGGGCGCGGTGGTAATCGACCGCCTCCTGATAGCGCCCCAGCCGCATCAGGATCCGTCCCTTGAGCTTGACCAGTTCGGATCGGTTGCCCGACCCTTCCCGGAGCTGTGCCTCGCAGACCTTAAGGGCCTGTTCCGGACGTTCCCGCTCCAGCAGTTCGTGGATCCGGCCAAGCCCTTCCCGCACGTTCATCAGGCGGCGGACCCTCGAGGCCAGCAGGGTGCGGTTGAAGGGCTTGGCGATGTAGTCGTCCGGCAGGTGCTCGATGGCGCCCATCACCATCTCGGAGGTGTTCTCCGCGGTGATCATGACGAACACCGCATGGCCCGGGAGCAGCGCGCGGCCGCGCGCCTCCTCCAGCACCTGCTGGCCATCCTTGCCGGGGCCGAGGTTGTAGTCGCACAGCACCAGGTCGAAGCGCTCCTGCTCCATCCGCTCGATCGCCTGCTCACCGCTGTTTGCGGTCACCACCCGGTCCGGGACAAAGCCCTTGAGCATGTCGTGGACCAGGGAACGCATCTCTGCGTAGTCGTCCACGATGAGGACTTTCTTCCCCTTCAGGCTCCAGGGCATGGTGAAGGGCTGGTTCATGCGGCGGGAAGGGGATGGCTGGAGCGGCGGTTCATGGGCGGGCAGCCAGGGGGGCGGAGGATGGGAGGGGCGCAGTGGCGTCCGTTGTCCGGTCGGCTGGCATGGGTTAGAGTCTGTCTGGCGCACCGGCGGCCGTTTCCCCGGACCCCTTTCTCCCTGAGGATCAAGTCACTACAGGCCAATGATACAGTTTTTCCGGGACTGGTACACACGCAACTTCTCCGACCCCCAGGCCATCCTGCTGGCGGTCTTCGTCATCCTCTCCTTCGCCATCGTGATCGGCATGGGCAAGATGCTCGCGCCGGCGCTGGCGGCCCTGGTTATCGCCTATCTGCTGGAAGGGGCGGTGGCGCGGTTGCAGCGCTGGGGGCTGCCGAGGCTGCCCGCCGTATGGCTGGTCTTCCTGATCTTCATGGCCTTTCTCCTGTTTCTGGTGGTCGGTCTCATGCCGGTGGTGATGCGCCAGCTCAGCCAGTTCGTGCAGGAGCTGCCCAGCATGATCAACAACGGACGCCACCTGCTGGAACGCCTGCCGGAGCAGTACCCCCAGTTCGTCACCGAGGCGCAGATCGACCAGCTCATCGGGGCGCTGAAGAAGGCGATGACCGAGCTGGGACAGAGCATCCTCTCGATCTCCCTCGCCTCCATCCCCGTGCTCATCACGGTCCTGGTCTACCTGATCCTGGTGCCATTGCTGGTCTTCTTCTTCCTCAAGGACAAGGAGAAGCTGATGGCCTGGGTCGGTCACTATCTGCCACGGGAGCACTCGCTCCTGCTCCGGGTGGCGCGCGAGATGGACCAGCAGATGGGCAATTACGTGCGCGGCAAGATCTACGAGATCATCATCGTCGGCGGGGTTTCCTACCTGACCTTTGCCTGGTTCGAGCTGCGCTACGCCTCCCTGCTGGGGCTGCTGGTGGGGCTGTCGGTGATCATCCCCTACATCGGCGCCACGGTGGTGACGCTGCCGGTCGCGCTGGTGGCCTTCTTCCAGTGGGGCCTGAGCGCGGAGTTCGGCTGGCTGATGGGGGCCTATCTGGTGATCCAGGCCCTCGACGGCAACGTGCTGGTGCCGCTGCTCTTCTCCGAGGCGGTCAATCTGCATCCGGTGGCGATCATCCTCGCCATCCTCATCTTCGGCGGCTTCTGGGGCTTCTGGGGGGTCTTCTTCGCCATCCCGCTGGCGACCCTGGTCAAGGCCATCCTCAACGCCTGGCCGCGCCCTGAATCACCGCAACCGACGGAGGGACAGGCGGCATGAACGTCATCGAGGCCATCTATCGCCGGCGCGCGATCAAGCACTTCGACCCCGAGCACCGGCTCACCCCGGAGGAGGAGCGCAGGCTGCTGGAAGCGACCATCCAGGCACCGACCAGTTTCAACATCCAGCACTGGCGCTTCGTGATCCTCCGCGACCCGGCACTGCGCCGCCGGATCCGGGAGGAGTTCGGCAACGACCAGGCGCAGATCACCGATGCCTCCCTGCTGGTCCTCTTCACCGCCGATGTGCTGGCGTGGAAGAAGGACCCGCAGCGCTACTGGGCCAATGCCCCGAAGGAGGTGGCTGAGCTGCTGGTCTCGTGGATGGGGCCATTCCACGAGGGGCGTGAATGGCTCCAGCGGGACGAGGCGCAACGGTCCATCGGGTTGGCCATGCAGACCCTGATGCTGGCGGCGCAGGAGCTGGGCTACGACACCTGCCCGATGATCGGATTCGACATCGAGGCGGTGGCGGATCTGATCCGGCCTGCCGGAGGACCACGTCATGGGGCCGATGGTCGCGGTGGGCCGACGCACCGCCGAGCCCTGGCCCAAGCCCGGCCAGCTCCCGCTGGAAGAGCTGGTGTACGAGAACTCCTTCTCGGCCAGGCCCGGCTGGCTCAGCCGTCAGGGGGCGGGGAATCGATAGCCTCGAGCAGCGCCCTCGCCCGCGCCTCCTGCTCGCGCAGGACCTCCAGCTCGTTCAGCAGCAGTTTGCGATGCCGGCGGCGCTTTTCCCGCTCCAGCTTCCGATCCAGCTTCCGCTCCCTGGCCCGCAGTTTCTTCAGCAGCCGCCGCAGGCGTTCGCGACGCTTGCGCTGCCGGTGTTCCTTGAGCGAGAAAAAGGCCTGGAGCTTCTTCAGCAGTTTCCTGGTCTTCATTCCGGCATGCCTCCTGTGATACCGCCCGACTCCAGTCCCTCTTTCGGTTCCAGCAGCACCTGCCGCTGCTCCGGCTCCATCCGCGGGGAGCGCACCACGAACAGGGTCTCGCCGGTCTCGATCAGGTGCTGCGCGGTATCGTAGGCATAGGCACTGTCGTTCATCAGTGAGCTCCCCATCTGCGGGGTGATAAGACCCTCGCGGATCAACCGTACCGTATCCCGGTTGATCTCGTCATCGAACTGGTCGATGGTCCGCCTCAAGGCGCCCAGGACCGTGGCGGCCTCCTGCGGGTCGTCCCGTTCCCGGAGCTGTTTCAGCTCCTGGAGGAGCACGGCAAGGGTGATCCGGATCTTGTCGTATTCGGCCCGGATATGGCGGTTGTCCGAGAGCAGATAGCGGTTCAGGTTCTTCTGCATGTGCTTGATGTCCTTGAGCGCCTCGACGATGCCCTGCACCGCCTTGCGCAGCCAGTGCAGCGCCGCCGACTGCTCCATCTGCGGTTCCAGGGAGGCCTTGCTGATGAAGGCGATGATGGCGCTGTAGAGCGGTTTGACCGCTTTGCGGTAGGCCGCCTCCATGTCGATCTGTACCGGCACCCTCTGCCGGCGGGCGATCCCTTCCGGATCGCTGCCCGGGGCCAGCGCCGCCAGCGGCAGGCCCAGTCCCTGGACCATGATGGGCAGTGCGTTGTCGAATACGTGCAGGCTCTCCTTGCGGATTACCTCTACCGCGGTGTCGGGGAACTCCAGCGCCGCCTCGTCCAGATGACGCGGCCGGGTGGTGTCCACCACCTGCGGCCGGATCAGCCGGGTCAGGAGATTCACCAGGTGGCTGACGAAGGGCAGCATCACCGCCACCCCGATCAGGTTGAACAGGGTGTGGAACACCGCCAGCTTCAGGGTGTGGTCGTCCGGCGCGATCCCCAGGGCGGAGCTGATGACCTCCACCGCCTCCACCATCTGGTAGATGAAGACGATGGCGATCGCTCCGGTGACCAGATTGAAGAGCAGATGGGCCAGCGCCAGGCGCTTCCCCTGCTCATTGGCGCCCATGGAGCCGATGATCGCGGTGATGGTGGTGCCGACGTTGGCGCCTATGGCCAGCGCCAGGGCGTTCTCGTAACCGATCTGACCGGCCCCCAGCGCGGTGAGGGTGAGCACCAGGGTGGCGTGGCTGGACTGCATGACGACGGTGGCGAGGATCCCCAGGGCGGTGTAGAGGAAGACCCCGGCGTAACCGGTGACGGCGAACCGGCTCAGGTCGATACCGTCGCGGAAGGCCTCGAAGCCCTCCTTCATGTAGTGGATGCCAAGGAACAGGAAGCCCAGCCCGGTGAGGACATAGCCGATGCCCTTGAGTGAGCGCGACTGCTGGAACAGCAGGATCACGCCGAACACCAGCATGGGCATGGCCCAGGCCGAGATCTCCACCTTGAGGCCGAAGCCGGCGATCAGCCACGCCCCGGTAGTGGTGCCCAGATTGGCGCCGAAGATGATCCCGATGCCGGAGCCCAGGCCGATGAGTCCGGCGCTGAGAAAGGAGATGGTGATCACCGACACCAGCGAGGAGGACTGCATCAGGGTGGTGGTGACGATGCCGAAGCCGAGGGCCTTCCACAGCCGGTCGGTGGTCCGGCGCAACAATTGCTCCAGCAATCCCCCGGTGAAGGCGCGGAAACCCTCCTCCAGCGACAGCATGCCGAACAGGAAGATGGCGACGCCGGCGGCGATCTGCTTGAAGTCGGGGCTGATCCAGAAGCCCCAGGTCAGGATCAGGAAGATCGAAGGCAGCAGTACTCGCTTCAGCATGGTGGTCGCGCCCGGCGGCGGCAGGATGGAAGGGTTCTCTGCCTCATCCCTTCAGGATAGAGGGTGCGCAGAGGCCGAGCCAGAATTACGCGCCGCGGGTGGCTCAGAGCACCTCGGAGGCGTGATCGGCCAGCCGCGAGCGCTCGCCCCGGGTGAGGATGACGTGGCCGCTGTGGGGCCACTCCTTGAAGCGGTCCACCACATAGGTGAGGCCGGAGGTGGTCTCGGACAGATAGGGGGTGTCGATCTGGGCGATGTTGCCCAGGCACACAAGCTTGGTGCCGGGGCCGGCGCGGGTGACCAGGGTCTTCATCTGCTTCGGGGTCAGGTTCTGGGCCTCGTCGATGATCAGGTAGCGGTTGAGGAAGGTGCGCCCGCGCATGAAGTTGAGCGAGCGGATCTTGATCCGCTTCTGCAGCAGCTCGTTGGTCACCTCGCGGCACCACTCGCCGCCCATCTCGGACTGGGTCAGCACCTCCAGGTTGTCCATCAGGGCCCCCATCCAGGGGGTCATCTTCTCCTCTTCGGTGCCGGGGAGGAAACCGATGTCCTCGCCCACCGGCACCGTGACCCGGGTCATGACGATCTCGCGGTAGCGCTTCATGTCCATGGTCTGGGCCAGCCCCGCGGCCAGCGCCAGCAGGGTCTTGCCGGTGCCGGCGGTGCCCAGCAGGGTGACGAAGTCCACCTCCGGGTCCATCAGCAGGTTGAGGGCGAAGTTCTGCTCCCGGTTGCGCGCCTGGATCCCCCAGACGCTGTTGTGCTCGCTCCGGTAGTCCCGGACCGGCTCCAGCAGGGTCTCGCCGGGGCCCGTGGAACGGATGATCCCCTCGAAGCCGTTGCCGCTTTCCGTGTAGACGCAGAGGTTCGGATGGGCGTTTTCCACCAGCTCCCCGCGCAGCCGGTAGAGGGTGCGCCCCTCGTCGCGGGTCACCGCGAGGTCCTGGCCATGGTCCTCCCAGAACCCCTCTTCCAGCCGGGCGATCCCGGAGTAGAGCAGGCTGGCGTCGTCCAGGACCTTGTCGTTGTAGTAGTCCTCCGCCTGCAGTCCCAGCACCCGGGCCTTGATGCGCAGGTTGATGTCCTTCGACACCAGCACCACCTCGCGTCCGGGTTGGGCCTCGCTCAGGGCCATGACCGTGGTGAGGATGGTGTTGTCCGGTTTGTTGCCGGGCATGGTCTCGGGCAGGGCGGCCTGCAGGTCACGGGTCTGCAGGTAGAGCCTCCCGCCCGGGGCGCAGCCCGCGGCGGTGCCGTTGCCCGGCGCGGGCAGGGGCAGGCCCTGCTCGATCCGGCTGCGGTCGGCGCCGCTGACGAGCTGGTCGAGGAAGCGGCTCACCTGGCGGGCGTTGCGCGAGACCTCGGAGACGCCGCGCTTGGCGTTGTCGAGCTCCTCCAGCACCACCATCGGCAGGAACAGGTCGTGCTCCTGGAAACGGAACAGGGCGGCGGGGTCGTGCATCAGGACGTTGGTGTCCAGCACGAACAGGCGGGTTGTGGTGTCGGTCATGCGAGGAGCATCAGCCCTCAAGCTCGCGCACGGCGGCCAGCACCTCCTCGACATGGCCCGGCACCTTCACCTTGCGCCACTCGCGCCGGAGCACCCCCTCCCGATCGATGAGGAAGGTGGAGCGCACGATCCCCATCACCTTGCGGCCGTACATGTTCTTCTCTTGGATCACGTCGAACAGGCGGCACAGCGTCTCGTCCGGATCGGAGATGAGGTCGAAGGGGAAGCCCTGCTTCTCCCGGAAGCGCTCGTGCGAGGCCAGGCTGTCGCGGGAGACGCCGAAGATCACGGTGTCCAGGGTCTGGAACTCTGCGTAGTGGTCGCGGAAGTCCTGCCCCTCCCGGGTACAGCCGGGGGTGCTGTCCTTCGGGTAGAAATAGATGACCACATTGCGTCCCTTCAGGTCGGACAGGCGGATGGTCTTGCCGCCGGTGGCCCGGGCCTCGAAATCGGGTACCTTGCTGCCGGGTTCGACTCTGCTCATGGTGCTCCCCTGTTTCTATTTGACCGGCTCCATCACCGCGTCGAGATTGAGGTGGTCGCAGAAATCGAGGAACTCGCCACGCAGGGCGGCGATGGAGACGTCCTGCGGCAGGCTGATGTGCATGTGCAGGGAGAACATCGGCGCCCCGGTGTGGGCCGCGGCATAGCTGCTGGTGTAGAGGTCCTCGATGCTGATCTCGCGGGTGGAGAAGAAGTGGGCGATCTCGTGCACGATCCCCGGATGGTCCAGCCCCACCACCTCCACCGAGTAGGGCAGCATGCAGCCGGACGGGTTCTGCCCCTGTTCCGTGCGGCGGGTGATCACCGTCAGATCGAGCGATTCCTGCAGCCGCCTGACCGCATCCTCCAGCCGGGCGATGGCGTCCCATGGACCGGAGAGCAGCATGATCATGGCGAATTCGCCGCCGAGCACGGTCATGCGGCTGTCGACGATGTTGCAGCCGCAGTCGCGGATGGTGCGGGAACAGATGTCGACCAGTCCCGGGCGGTTGGGCCCTACGGCGGTCAGCACGGTATAGTGGGTGGCGTTGGGGTTGCTGGCCATTGTCCGGGCATTGTGCGGCAGGGGCGGGGCCTGCGCAAGTGCCTGGTGGCCCGATGTTCCTTGTTGGCAAACAGTCCCTTACGGTATCCTGCGCGTCTTCTTCCGGTCCCCGCCGGCCCGGATTTTCCGTTTCACCGCTTCGCCGTCACGCCAGGGTGGGCGCGGCGGCCTGCTTGCCCAGGAGTGTTCGACAGTTGACGATGGAAGCGCAATACCATCCCGGTGAGCTGGAACCCCGCATCCAGCAGGAGTGGGAGCAGAGAGCGGCCTTCCGGGCCGACGAATCGGCCCCGGGAGAGAAGTTCTACTGCCTCTCGATGTTCCCCTATCCCTCCGGGCGGCTGCACATGGGCCACGTGCGCAACTACACCATCGGTGACGTGATTGCCCGCTATCAGCGCATGCAGGGCCGCAACGTGCTCCAGCCGATGGGCTGGGACGCCTTCGGCCTGCCGGCGGAGAATGCCGCCATCCAGAACAACATCCCGCCCGCCGTCTGGACCCGGCAGAACATCGACTACATGCGGGGCCAGCTCAGGCGCCTGGGCTTCTCCTACGACTGGAGCCGGGAGTTCGCCACCTGCGAGCCCGGCTACTACCGGTGGGAACAGTGGTTCTTCCTCCGGCTGCTGGAGAAGGGCATCGCCTACAAGAAGACCGCGGTGGTGAACTGGGATCCGGTGGACCAGACGGTCCTGGCGAACGAGCAGGTGATCGACGGTCGCGGCTGGCGCTCCGGTGCGCCGGTGGAGCGGCGCGAGATCCCGCAATGGTTCCTGCGCATCACCGACTACGCCGAGGAGCTGCTGGCCGGGCTCGACGAGCTGGATGGGTGGCCGGAGGCGGTGCGGACGATGCAGCGCAACTGGATCGGTCGCTCCGAGGGGGTCGAGGCGGTGTTCCGCTGCCCGCAGGGCGAGGACCTGACCATCTACACCACCCGTCCCGACACCATCATGGGGGTCACCTACCTGGCGGTGGCGGCCGAACACCCCCTCGCCCGCAAGGCCGCCGGGCGGGACCCGAACCTAGCCGCCTTCCTCCAGGAGTGCGCCCGCGGCGGCACCTCCGAGGCCGAGCTGGAGACCATGGAGAAGAAGGGCATGCCGCTCGGCGTCGAGGCGGTCCACCCGGTCACCGGCGAGCCGGTCCCGGTGTGGGTGGCCAATTTCGTCCTCATGGGCTACGGCACCGGGGCGGTGATGGCGGTACCGGCCCACGACCAGCGCGACTGGGAGTTCGCCCGCAAGTATGGCCTGCCAATCCGGCCGGTGGTATTCCCCCCGGAGGGGGAACCCGACCTGGAGCAGGGGGCCTTCACGGAGAAGGGGGTGCTGCGCGATTCCGGTCCCTTCGACGGGCTCACCTCAGCAGGCATTCGATGCCATCGCCGGATGGCTGGAGGAACGGGGCCTGGGCCGCAAACGGGTCAACTACCGGCTGCGCGACTGGGGGGTCTCGCGCCAGCGCTACTGGGGCTGTCCCATCCCCGTCGTCAACTGCCCGGATTGCGGCAGCGTGCCGGTACCGGAGGAACAGCTGCCGGTGGTGCTCCCCGAGGAGGTGCAGTTCACGGAGGGCGGCGGCTCGCCCCTGAAACAGATGCCGGAGTTCTACCGCACCACCTGCCCGCGCTGCGGGGCCGGGGCCGAGCGCGAGACCGACACCTTCGACACCTTCTTCGAGTCCTCCTGGTATCACGCCCGCTTCTGCTGTCCGGACAACGACCGGGCGATGGTGGACGGGCGGGCCGACTACTGGCTGCCGGTGGACCAGTATGTCGGTGGCATCGAGCACGCGGTGCTGCACCTGCTCTACGCCCGCTTCTTCCACAAGCTGATGCGCGACGAGGGACTGGTCCATTCGGACGAGCCCTTCACCCGGCTGCTGACCCAGGGGATGGTGGTGGCCGAGAGCTACTACCGGATTGAGGAGGGGAGGCAGGTCTGGATCAACCCGGCCGAGGTCGAGGTGGAACGGGACGGGAAGGGCCGGGTGGTCGCCGCCCGCACACGCGACGGCCGGCCGGTCGAGATCGGCGGAGTGCAGAAGATGTCCAAGTCGAAGAACAACGGCATCGACCCGCAGGCGCTGATCGACCGCCACGGTGCCGACACCGTGCGCCTGTTCACCATGTTCGCCGCCCCCCCGGATGCGACCCTGGAGTGGTCGGACGCGGGGGTGGAGGGGGCCTCCCGGTTCCTGCGCCGGCTGTGGCGGCTCGTGGCCGCGCACCTGGAAAGGGGACCGGTGCCGGAACCGGACCCCGAGGGGCTCGAGGGCGATCGGGCGGCATTGCGCCGGCAGATCCACGAGACCATCGTCCGGGTCAACGACGACATCGGCCGTCGCTACACCTTCAATACCGCCATCGCCAGGGTGATGGAACTGGTCAACACCCTGTCCCGGGCGCCGGCAGAGGATGGACAGGACCGCGCCCTGCTCCAGGAGGGGCTGGAGACGGTGCTGCTGCTGCTCGCGCCCATCGTGCCCCACATCACCACCGAGCTGCTGGCCCGGCTGGGGCATGCGGACGAGCCGCGCTGGCCGCAGGCCGATCCCGCGGCCCTGAAACAGGAGACGGTGGAGATCGTCCTGCAGGTCAACGGCAAGCTGCGCGGCCACCTCGAGGTCCCCGCCGATGCCCCGCGGGAGGAGCTCGAGCGCCTGGCCCTGGCCGCCCCCGCAGTGCAGCGATTCACCGAGGGTCTCACCCTGCGCAAGGTGGTGGTGGTGCCGGGCCGGCTGGTAAATGTAGTAGCATCCTGAGGTAACTGGAGAGTCCGGGGGATATGCCGATGAAGCTCGTGCGATGGTCACTGTGGTTCCTGCTGCTGGCCCTGGCCGGTTGCGGCTTTCATCTGCGCGGCCAGGGCGAGCCTCCCCTGGCGGTGGAGAGCATCTACGTGGATGCCGCCGGCGCCCCCATGCTCGGCAACGAACTCAGGGCCCTGCTGCGCCAGCGCGACATCCCCCTGGCCGCGGATCGGGAGCGGGCCGATGTGGTCATCACCCTCAGCGGCGAGCAGTTCGACCGGCGGGTCCTCTCGGTCGATCCCGATACCGGCAAGGCCCGCGAGTTCCAGATCGCCTACCAGGCCAATGTCAGGGCCACGCGAGGGGACACGGAGCTGCTGCCCGGACAGTCTCTGGAGCAGTTGCGTGACTACCTGTTCGACGAGACCGCGGTACTGGGCAAGAGCGCCGAGGAATCCCAGCTGCACAGGGAGATCCTGCGCGAGTCGGCCGACACGGTGCTGGGAATGGTGCGGCGCGCCCTGAACCGCTGATGCGGCTGGATCCGGCCCGTCTGCCCGCTCTCCTCTCCCGCGGGGAACTGCCGCCGATCTGGCTGATCAGCGGTGACGAGCCGCTGCAGCTGCTGGAATGCGCCGACGCGGTCCGCGAGGCGGCCCGGGGGCAGGGTTATCAGGAACGGGCCGTGCTGACCGTGGAACCCGGTTTCGACTGGGGTTCCCTGCCGGCAGAGGGCCAGGTGAGGTCGCTGTTCGCCAGCCGCCGGCTGATCGAGCTGCGGCTGGGGGAGCGCAAGCCGGGACGCGAGGGCGCCGCGGTCCTCAAGGCGTGGGCCGAGGCCCCGCCGGCGGACAATCTGCTGCTGATCACCTGCGGCAGGCTGGACCGCAAGGCCCTTTCCTCGGCCTGGTGCCGGGCCATCGACCGGGCCGGGGCGCTGGTGCAGGTGTGGCCGGTGCCGCCGCAGCGGCTGCCGGGCTGGATCGGAAGGCGGGCCACCGCCCTGGGACTGAAGCTCGATGCCGCCGCCTGCGCCCTGATTGCCGAGCGGGTGGAGGGCAATCTGCTGGCGGCGCGGCAGGAGTTGGAACTGCTGGCCCTCCTGCTGGATGGCGGCGAGGCGGATGTCGAGGCGGTGCGCCGCTGCGTCGGAGACAGCGCCCGCTTCGACGTGTTCGAACTGGTGGACGCCGCCCTCTCCGGCGATGCGGCGAGGGTGGCCAGGGTCCATGCCGGCCTGCGGGCGGAGGGGCTGGAGCCGGTGATCCTCGCCTGGGCGCTGAACCGGGAGCTGCGCGCGCTGTGCCGCATCGCGGCCGGCCTCGGCGGTGGACGCCCGCAGGCGGAGCTGTTCCGGGAGAACGGCATCTGGAGCAGCCGGCAGCAGCTGGTCGGTGCCGCCCTGCGGCGCCACGACCCCCCCATGCTGCGGCACATGCTGCGGGCGGCGGGGGAACTCGAACGGCAGGTGAAGGGGGCGGCCCCGGGCGACCCGTGGGAGCACGCACTGGCCATCGCGATGGCCCTCGCCGGACGACCGCTCAGGGCAGTGGCCTGAGCCTGCGGGGAGACAGTAACCGGGTGAACAGCGAGATGAACACGGAGATCAGGGAAT
>RFJX01000055.1 GCA_003694425.1 Gammaproteobacteria bacterium | reverse complement strand
CCGTGGGGGAGGTGTGGTGGCTGGAGCGCAACCCCGGACGCCACGACGGCCTCGCCGGCCTGTGGCGGCTGGCCAGGGAGCTGCGCGCGCGCCGCTACGACCGCGCCTGGCTGCTGCACGACTCGCCGCGCTACGCCCTGGCCCTCTGGCTGGCCGGGGTGCCGGTCACCCGGGGCTACGGCCAGGGGCCCTCCCGGCTGCTGCTGAGCGAGCCGATGGAGCTGCCGGGCGGGACCGGCGGCCGCCACCCGATCGAGCTGGCCGGGGCCCTGCTGGAGGCCTACGGGGTGCCGGCGACGGAGGAGGAGCCGGTGCTCCCGGTCAGCCCGGAGGCGGACGCGCGGATCGGGCGCCGCTTCGGCTCCCTCCCCCGGCCCTGGCTGGCCCTCGGACTGGGGTCGAGCGAACCGCGCAAGCAGTGGGGGGCGGAACGCTTCGCCGCCCTGGCGGCGCGGCTGGCGCGGGAAGGGCCGTGGCAACTGCTGCTGCTGGGGGCCTCCCCCGAGCGGCCCCTGGCAGAGGCGGTCCTCGCGGCCGCCCCGGGACGCGCCCACGACGCCCTCGACCTCCCGATCGACGACACCGCCGCCCTGCTGGCCCGCTGCCGCGGCTATGTCGGCAACGATACCGGCTTCCTCAACATGGCCGCGGCCCTGGGGGTCCCCTCGATCGGCCTGTTCGGTGGTTCGCCGCCGCTGACCCACAGCCGCCGGATCCGGGTGATCCGGCCGGCGCGGGGGGAGGGGATGGCCGGGATCGGCGTGGAGCAGGTGGCGGAGGCGGTCGCCCGGCTCGGGGAGACGGGTGATGCGGACTGAACCCGCCCGTCTGGCGGCGCTCCTGCGCGAGCGGCGGGGTGAGCTGCTCATCCTCCTCACCCTGCTGCTGCTGGCCACCAAGGCCGCCTTCAACATCGCCTACGGACTGATCACCCTGGCCGGTCTGGTGCTGCTGATCCGCCGGCCACGGGAGCTCCTGGCCGACCCTGCCGTGCGCCTGCTGGGCCTGCTGTTCCTCTGCCTCTGGCTGCCGATCCTCGCCAGCCTGCCCGACGCCGCCAACCCGGCGCGCGCCTGGTCCAACGCCCTGCAGTATCCGCGCTTCTTCCTCGCCGGTCTCTACGTGACGGTGCTGCTGGGTGATCCGGACCGGCGCGACTTCCTGCTCAAGGGGGTGCTGGCCGTGACCGGATTCTGGGTCGCCGACGCCCTCCTGCAGTACTTCAGCGGCACCGACCTGTTCGGCTACCCCTACGACCGCGGCCAGCTCACCGGGATGTTCTACCCCAAGATGCGTCTCGGCCAGCTCCTCGCCATCCTCGCGCCGCTGGTGCTGGAGGGGCTGCGCCGGATGGCCGCCGGCCGCCCCTGGGTGTGGCTCTGGCTCTTCCCCTACACCGCGGTGATCCTGCTCTCCAACAAGCGGGCGGCCTGGCTGATGTACGCCGTCGCCCTCCTCCTCTGGGCCGGCCACGCGCTGCTGCGGGGGAGGCTCTCGTGGCGCCTGACCGCCGGCCTGGCGGCCGGTGCGGCCCTGACCGTGGCCCTGCTGCTGCAGACCAGCCCCGCCCTGCGCGGCATGACCCAGACCGCCGGCGGCCTGCTCTCCGGTGACCTGCAGCGGTTCGATCAGGCCACCTCCCACCGGGTCTCGCTGTGGCAGACCGCGCTCGACATGGCCCGGGCCCACTGGGTCAACGGGGTGGGGCCGCGCGGCTACCGCAAGGTCTACCGCGACTACGCCCGCCCCGGGGACTTCTGGATCGCCCACGGCGCCAGTGGCCAGACCCATCCCCACTCCCTGCTGCTCGAGATAGCCGCCGAGACCGGCGGGATCGGCCTGGCAGGCTACCTGTTGTTCCTCCTGCTGCTGGTGCGCGCGGGGCTGCGGGGGGCGGACCCGCCGCTGGTGATGACCGCCTTCGTCGCCGCCATGCCATTCAACGTGAGCAACGCCTTCTACGGCACCTACTGGTCCACGCTCGTCTGGCTGT
This sequence comes from Gammaproteobacteria bacterium, assembly GCA_003694425.1. GTDB lineage: Bacteria > Pseudomonadota > Gammaproteobacteria > J113 > J113 > J113. The sequence continues at coordinate 3,926 of RFJX01000055.1, read as the reverse complement.
TCCTGCCGCTGGCCATCGCCTCCCTGCCCCGGAGCCGGCGGTGAAGGTCCTCGTCATCAAGCTGGGGGCCCTGGGCGACGTGGTGATGGCCACCACCCTGATCCGGCGCCTGCAGGAGCATCACGCCGGCGCCGGACTGACCCTGCTCACGGCCCCGGCCTTCGCCGGCCTGTTCCGCCACTGGCAGGGGCTGAGGGTGGTGGCCTTCCCGCGCAAGGGGGCGATGTGGCAGACCCTGCGCTGGGTCCGGGGAGAACGCTTCGACCGGATCTACGACCTGCAGTCCTCGGATCGCAGCGCCCTGCTCTGCGCCCTCTCCGGGGCGCCCGAGCGGGTCGGCAACCATCCCCGCTTCCCCTACACCCATCATCCGCCCGACCGCTACCGGGGCCAGTGCCACATCTTCGAGCGCATGAACCAGGTCCTGGCCAGCGCGGGGGTGGAGCCGGCCGCGCCGCAGCCGCATCTGCCCATTGCCGAAGAGGAGCGGGAGGCGGTGCTCGAATGGGTCCGCTGGCAGGGTCTGGAAGCGGGCCGCTTCGTGGTCTGCCACGCCGGCGCCAGCCCGCGCTGGGTCTCCAAGCGCTGGCCGCACTTCGCCGCCCTGGCCACCGCCCTGGCGGAACGGGGGCTGCCCTGCGTCTGGGCCGGCTCGGAGGTGGACGAGGCACTGAACCGGCAACTGGCCGATCAGGCGGGGATCGATGCCACGGCCCGCTTCAGCCTGCCGCAACTGGCCGAACTGGGGCGGCAGGCCCGCTTCGCGGTGACCACCGACTCGGCCCCGATGCACGTGCTCTCCGCCTCGGGGATCCCGGTCTACGCCCTCTTCGGCCCGACCGACTGGCGCCGCAACCACGCCCTGGGCCAGGCCGAACGGGTCCTGTACCGGGAGCTCGACTGCAGCCCCTGCAGCCTGGAGGCGTGTCCACCGGAACGGGGCCACGCCTGCCTCGCCGGAATCACCGTGGAGCAGGTCCTGGAGCGGCTTCAGGAAGATGGTTTGATCTGATTTTTCTCACCACGAAGGCACAGAGGTCACGGAGAGGAAAAGGCTATTGGCCCTCAGCAATCGGCTCTCTGTCATGTTTGCCCGGACCTGAATGCCTGTCCGATTGCCGAATGCCGGCAGTCAACAGCAATTCAATCCGGTGTCTCTATTATGGATGAGAATTCTCCGTGCCCTCCGTGTCTCCGTGATGAATTCCCTCTGCACCTCGCGCTCAATCCTCGCGCAGGGCCAGGCGCTGGATGCGGCTGTAGAGGGTGGTGCGGTTGATGCCGAGCATGCGCGCGGCCTTGCTCAGGTTGCCGCCGGCGAGTTCCAGCGCGGCCTGGATGTAATCCCGCTCCCGCTGCTGCAGGCGCTCGTCCAGGCAGAAGCCCGGAGAGCGCAGCTCGGCCGCCAGCTCGGCGCTGGCCCGCTCCTCCTCGCCGAAGGGCGCCAGCAGGGTGGTCTCCAGCTCCGCCTCCAGCTGCTCCCTGCCGACCCGCTGGCCCGGATACTTGGCCGTCAGGCGGATCACGATGTTGCGCAGTTCGCGCACGTTGCCCGGGAAGGGGTACTCCTCCAGCAACTCACGCGCCTCCGGTGCCAGTTCGAAGGGGGTGCCGCCGCGGGCATAGAGACGGGTGAAGTGGTCGAGCAGCAGGCCGATGTCACCGTCCCGGTCACGCAGCGGCGGCACCACCAGGGTGAGCACCCCGATGCGGTGGAAGAGGTCCTCGCGGAAGCGGCCGCTGCGCACCTCCTCGCGCAGGTCCCGGTTGGTGGCGGTCACGATGCGGGCGCGGGAGCGGCGCGGGGCCGCCTCGCCGAGGCGGTAGAACTCGCCGTTCTCCAGCACCCGCAGGAGCTTGGCCTGCAGGGCGAGCGGCAGCTCGCCGATCTCGTCCAGGAACAGGGTCCCCTCGCCGGCCTCCTCGAAGAAGCCGGTCCGATCCCCGCTGGCGCCGGTGAAGGCGCCGCGCGCGTGGCCGAAGAGCTGCGCCTCGAGCAGGTCCGCCGGCAGAGCCGAACAGTTCAGGGTCAGCCAGGGCGCCTCCGGATGCGGGCCATGGGTGTGCAGCCGCCGGGCGACCAGTTCCTTGCCGCTGCCCGACTCCCCCTCGATCAGTACCGGGAAGGGGGACTGCGCGAACTGCAGGACCAGCGCCTCGAGGGTCTTCAGTTCCGGGCTCTGGCCGATCAGCTCGACCTCCCGTACCGCCGGTTCCTGTTGCTGCTCGGCCTCCAGCATCGCCTGCTGGTGCCGGATCCGGGCCCTGAGCACCTCCGGCTCGCAGGGTTTGGGGATGAAGTCGACCGCCCCCAGGGTCAGGGCGTGCTGGATGTTCTCGCGGCTGCTCTGCCCGGAGAGGATCAGCACCCGCATCCCGGGACTGGCGGCAAGCAGCTCTCCGACCAGGGCGAAGCCCTGCTGCGGGGAGTGGGGACGGGGCGGCAGCCCCAGGTCCACCAGCGCCAGGCGCGGCGGGGCGGCCAGCTTCTGCAGGGCCTTGCGCGCCTGCTCGCGGCTGGCCGCCGGGATCACCTCGAACTCCTCCTCGAGGAGGAAGCCGAGAGTCTCGAGGATCAGCGGGTCGTCGTCCACCAGCAGCAGGGGTTCCCGCTGCGGTGACCGTGACTCTGCCGCCGGACTCGCCATCGCCTCAGGCGCTGGCCCGGGCCTCCTGCTGCCGCAGGCCGAGCGCCCGCCAGATCGCCTCGGTGGCCTGGTACTGGTTCATGGTATAGAAGTGCAGGCCCGGCGCGCCTCCCTCCAGCAGCCGCCGGCACAGCTCGATGGTCACCTCGGTACCGAACTCGCGGATCGCCGCCCGATCGTCGCCGAAGTCGCGCAGGCGCATCAGGATCCAGCGCGGGATCTCCGCCCCGCAGGCCTCGGAGAAACGGACCAGCTGGCTGCAGTTGGTGATCGGCATGATGCCGGGAACGATCGGGATCTCCACCCCGAGCCGGCGGGCGTCCTCGACGAAACGGAAATAGGCATCCGCATTGTAGAAGTACTGGGTGATGGCGCCGTCGGCGCCGGCCTCCACCTTCCGCTTGAAGTTGAGCAGGTCCTCCCGCGCCGAGCGGGCCTGGGGATGGACCTCCGGATAGGCCGCCACCTCGATGATGAAGTGGTCGCCGGTCTCCTTGCGGATGAACTCCACCAGTTCATTGGCGTAGCGCAGCGGGCCTCCGCCGATGTTGCCCGAGCCCAGATCCCCCCGCAGCGCCACCAGCCGGCGGATGCCGGCCTCGCGGTAGCGCTCCAGGGTCTCCCGGATCTCCTCCAGCGACAGCCCAATGCAGGAGAGGTGGGGGGCCGCCTCGATGCCGGTCTCGCGCTCGATCCCGACCACCGTCTCGAAGGTCTTCTCCCGGGTGCTTCCGCCGGCGCCGAAGGTGACCGAGCAGTAGTCGGGCCCCAGCTTCGCCAGCCGGGCGATGGTGGTCTGCAGCTTGCCCTTGGCCTCCGGCGTCCGCGGCGGGAAGAACTCGAAGCTCAGGGCAAGTCCGTTCTCCGTCATCGCCTCAGTACCGGTAGTGGTCGGGCTTGTAGGGTCCCTCCACCGGCACCCCGATGTACTCCGCCTGCTCCGGGGTGAGGGTAGTCAGGTTCGCCCCGATCTTGCCCAGGTGCAGGCGCGCCACCTCCTCGTCCAGCTTCTTCGGCAGCATGTAGACCCGGTTTTCGTACCGCTCGCCGTGGCAGAACAGCTCGATCTGGGCCAGGGTCTGGTTGCTGAAGGAATTGGACATGACGAAGCTGGGGTGGCCGGTGGCGCAGCCCAGGTTCACCAGCCGTCCCTCGGCCAGCAGGATCAGCTTCCGGCCGTCGGGGAAGATGATGTGGTCCACCTGCGGCTTGATGTTCTCCCAGGTGTACTGGCGCAGGCTGGCGACATCGATCTCGTCGTCGAAGTGGCCGATGTTG
>RFJX01000054.1 GCA_003694425.1 Gammaproteobacteria bacterium | reverse complement strand
TTGCGCGCGCCGTGGCCAAACACATGGAACGCAGGGGCTTTCGTGCCCGGGTGGCGGGGACCCTGCAGGAGGCGGAAAAGGCCTTCAGGGAGGAGGTCCCCGACCTGATCCTGCTGGACATGCGGCTCCCGGACGGTTCCGGACTCGACTTCCTCCAGCGGTTGAGGGAGAAAGAGGCGAGCAGCGTCCCGGTACTGGTCTTTTCCGCCTATGGTGAGCTGGAGGATGCCGTCGCGGCGATGAAGCTGGGGGCCGCTGACTATCTGAAGAAGCCGGTCGACCTCGATGAGCTGATGCTCAATGTCGAGAAGGTGCTCGCCAACCAGGCGGTAAGAGAGCAGCTACAGTACTCCCATCGCCGCGAACACCGCGCCCGGGAAGGGGTGGAATTCCTGGGGGAGAGCCCAGCGATCCGATCGTTGCGCGAACAGGCCGAGCGGATCGCCGGCCTGACGACGAATCCGGGCGTCGAGCCGCCCACGGTCCTGATCACCGGGGAGACGGGGACGGGCAAGGACGTCTATGCCCATCTACTCCATCAGCTCAGCGGGCGCCGGGACAGCCCTTTCGTCCAGGTGGACTGTGCCTCACTGCCCAGGGACCTGATCGAATCCGAACTGTTCGGGCACGAGAAGGGGGCCTTCACCAATGCCCACGCCGCTCGCACCGGGCTGATCGAGGCGGCCGAGGAGGGGGTGCTGTTCCTCGACGAGATCGGGGAACTGAGCCTGGACCTGCAGGCCAAGCTGCTGGCGACGCTGGAGCGGAGGCTGGTCAGGCGGGTGGGGAGCACCCGGGAGCACGAAGTAAAGGCCTGGTTCATCGCCGCGACCAACCGCAACCTCGAAGAGATGGTGGCCGAGGGAGAGTTCCGTTCCGATCTCTACTACCGGCTCAACGTCCTGGCCATCGGGGTCCCACCGCTGCGTGAACGGGGGGATGACATCCTGTTGCTGGCGAACCACTTCATCGAGACGGTGGCCCGACGCTTCGGCCTGCCGGTGCCGGAGCTGACGCAGGAGGCGGTCGAGGCCATGCGGCGATATCCCTGGCCGGGGAACGTGCGCGAGCTCAAGCACCTGATCGAGAGGGCGGTGCTGCTGAGCAAGGGGGGCGAGATCGGCGTGGCCGAGTTGATGCTGCCTGCCGGACAGGCCGCAACGCCCGCCACCGGTACGGCCGGACTGGAGGGGCTGACCCTCGACGAGGCCGAGCGTCTCCTCATAGAGAAGGCCCTGGAACGGACCGGCAACAACATCTCCCAGGCGGCTCGCCAGCTCGGGGTCACCCGGATGGCGATGCGCTACCGGATGAAGAAATACGGACTGGCGGAGTGAGTCTCTTCTGTCGGCCGCTCCGGGATCCCCTGGCCCGCGAGGACAAGGCCACCGGGAGATCCCTAGTCCGGTCCCCGGCAATCCGTCAGTGCAACTTGAGCGGCGGCCGGTGACGCCTGATCAGGAGGTCGGCCAGGGTCATCAGGGTGGTTCGCCACCACCCGTTCACCGCCAACAGGTGCATCTTGTAGAGGGAGAGATAGATCAACCGGGCGATCACGCCCTCGAGCATCACGCTGCCGCTCCATCGTCCCAGCAGGTTCCCCATCAGGTTGCCCACCGTGGTGTATCTGGAGAGGTTGACCAGGGAACCGTAGTCCACGTAGCGGTACTCGGGCAGCGGCTTGCCCTTCAGCCGCCGGCGAATCGAGCGGTAGAGGAGGCTGGCCTGCTGATGGGCGGCCTGCGCGCGCGGTGGCACGTTCTGCCCGGTGCCGGGCATCGGGCAGGCGGCACAGTCGCCGAAGGCGAAGATGTCGGGGTCACCGGTGGTCTGGAGGGTGGGATGGACCACCAGCTGATTGATCGGGTTGGTCTCCAGTCCCTCGATTCCGGCCAGGAAATCGGGGGCCTTGATCCCGGCGGCCCAGACCATCAGGTTGGCCGGGATGAAATGGCCCTGGTCGGTGGTGAAACCGTCGGCCCTCGCCTCGGTGATGCGCTCACCGGTCCGGACCTCGACGCCGATCCCCTCCAGCGCCCTGAGGGTGGCGTCGGCCAGCCGGTCGGGCAGGGCCGGCAGGATCCGCGGGGCCGCCTCGATGATGGTGATCGCCACATCCTCCTCCGGATTGAGCGCATCGAGACCGAAGGAGGCGAGCGCGCGCACCGCCTCGTGCAGCTCGGCGGCGAGTTCGATGCCGGTGGCGCCGGCTCCGGCGATGGCGATGCGCAGCTTCTTGCCGATGGTATGGGCCTGGAAGCAGCGCTTCATGAGGATGTCGTTGAAGGTCTCCGCCTGCTCCAGGGTATCCAGGAAGATGCAGTGTTCGCGCACGCCGGGGATCCCGAAATCGTTGCTGACACTGCCCACCGCGATCACCAGGGTGTCGTAGGGGAATTCCCGGCGTGGGATGATCAGCTCGCCATTCTCGTCCACGGTCGGGGCCAGAGAGACGACCTTGCGCTGCCGGTCGACCTGGTCCATGCGCCCCACCCGGAAACGGAAGTGGTGCCAGTGGCCCTGGGCCAGGAACTCGATGTCGTCTTCGTGGGAGTCGAGGGTGCCGGCCGCCACCTCGTGCAGCAGTGGCTTCCAGATATGGCGCAGGGAGGCATCGATCAGGGTGATGTCCGCCCTCCCGCGCCTGCCGAGCCGGTTGCCGAGGCGGGTGGCAAGCTCCAGACCGCCGGCGCCACCGCCGACGATGACAATACGATGCGGATCGGACATGGGTTGCTCCTTGGCAGTGTCGTTGGCGTCGCACCGGCGGGGCCGGAATGGCGCAGATGGTATCATGCCGCCCCGACAGCGGACCAAGGCGGGACATGGGTGATCGCGCCTGCCGGGACCGCGCTGGAATACCCTGCAACGGAATCGAGGTGACGACCATGAAGACCCCTGACGAATCCCTGCGTACCGAGATCGAGGCGGCCACCTTCCGGCGCCTGCTCCAGCACCTGGATCGCCACAAGGAGGTGCAGAACATCGACCTGATGATCCTCGCGGGCTTCTGCCGCAACTGTCTGGCCAAGTGGTATCGGGCGGAGGCCGAGGCCCGCGGCCTGGAGCTGGATTACCCGCAGGCCCAGGAACTCATCTACGGCGAGCCATACGAGAGCTGGAAGAAGAAGCACCAGAAAGAGGCCACCCCGGAGCAGCTCAGGGCCTACGAAGAGCGCCAGGCGGCCAGGCGCGCAGCCGGGGAGACGGAGTGAGTCATCATGGGCAAGGGGCAGTCCGCATCGTCCCGTCCAGGAACCGCTGATCCGGCTGTCACGGGACGCAGGGGCCGGGAAGATCAGATGGCGCACGGGTGGCCTGGCCGGTGACGACCTTGCGGGGCCGGTCTTCCTTCCTGCTCGGCTGTCTGCTGCTGGCCCTGTCGGGCTGCGGCCTCGAACACTACCGGGAAGCGCCGCTGGAACCGGTGCGCAGCGCCGACGAGTATCTCTCCCGCGGCCTGGACGTCCCGGTGGTGAGAGACCTCTTCCTGAAGGAAGGGCACGACTGGCCGCCGGCGCGATGGGACGGCGAGGCGCTGGTCCTGGCGGCCCGCGCGCTCAATCCCTCCCTGGTGGTGGCCCGCGCCGAAGTCGCGGTGGCCGAGGCGGAGGTGGTCAGGGCGGGGGCCGGCATCGACCCCTCCGCGGGGGGACAGGCAGAGCACCACAGCCTCAGGCAGGAGGGCTCCTTCTGGTCCTTGGGGGGCTTCCTCGAACTGGTGTTCGAGCGGCCGGCGAAACGGCAGGCCCGTATCGCCCATGCGCGCGCCGCCCTGGAGGGGCAACGCATGGCCCTGCAGGAGGCACAGTGGCGTATCCGGGGAGAGGTGCTCGATGCCTGGGAGCTGCTGCGACACCGGCAGCGGATGAACCGTATCGTGCACCGGCGTCTGGAGCTGCTGGAACGGATGAAGGCGCTGCTGGAGCGGCGCTACGAACTGGGCGAATCCGGCGGTTTCGAGCTGGACACCCTTCGTCTCGAACTGCTGCGCGCCCGGATCGAGCTGCGCCGCAGCGAGAGTGAATTGCACGCCGGCTGGCGGGAACTGGCTCGGCGGGTCGGAGTGACCGAGGAGAAACTGCACGCGGTCGTGCAACTGCCCGATGCCGCACCACCGCCCGCGGCCGGTCTGCCCGATCCCGGGCTGCTGCAGCGCCGGATGCTGCACCAGCACGCCTCCATACTCCGCGCGCTGCAGGACTATGCCGTGGTCGATGCCGGGCTGAGGCTGGCGGTCGAGGAGCAGTATCCGGACCTGAAACTCTCACCCGGCTATCTGTTCGACCAGGGCGACAACGTCTGGTCCCTGACCGGTGCCCTGACCCTGCCGCTGCTGCGCAATCACACCGGCGCCATCGAGAAGGCGAGGCGCGAGCGCGAGCGGGAGGCGGCCCGCTTCCGTGCCCTGCAGGCGGAACTGATAGCGCGTCTGCGTGCGGCCCATGGCGCCGCGCGCGACACGGACGATGCACTGGAGGAGGCGCGCCTCCTGTTGCAGGCCGCCCACCGGCGGGAACAGCGGATGCGACGCAATTACGAACTGGGGGAGAGCGACGTGCTCGACTGGCTGCGCAGCCGCCTGCAGACGCTGGAGGCGGAGGCGGCGGTGGAGCGGATGGCGCATGAACAAAGGTCCGGCCGGCTGGGTCTGGAACAGGCCTCACAGGTGAGGCTGGGGGAGCCGGCGGCTGGAGGGGATGAGTGACGATGAGAAGGCGTAACGGCTGGCCTGCGATCCTGCTGCCGATCCTGCTGCTGGCAGGATGGGGGGGACCGGCGTGGTCCGCGCAGACGGGGGCGACCGGTTTCCTGCGCGAGGCATGGGAGACGGTGGAGGCCGCCCTG
>RFJX01000053.1 GCA_003694425.1 Gammaproteobacteria bacterium | reverse complement strand
GTCGGATAGGAGAAGCCGTTGGGCAGCAGATAGAGGAAGCGCCGGAAGTGGCGTGCCTTCACGGCCCGGAAGCCGGAGGTCAGATCGGCGATGGTATAGCCGGTCATGAAACTGGCCAGGCGATTGTAGAAGCCGTTGGCCAGGTAGCGGCCCACCGAGGCCTGGCCATGGAAGTCCCGCGCCCCGACCACCATGTCGTAGCCCTCCTCCAGCTTCTGCAGCAGCCGGGGGATGTCCTGCGGGGAATGCTGGCCGTCGGCATCCATGAAGACGAGGACCTCGCCCCGGGCGTGGCGGGCCCCGGTCTTGATCGCCGCGCCGTTGCCCTTGGGATAGGGGTGCGAGACGACCCTGGCGCCATGCGCGGCGGCCACCTTCGCGGTGTCGTCGTCCGAGCCGTCGTCGACCACCAGGATTTCGGCCTCGGGCACTACCTCGCGCAGCGCCGGCAGGACGGATCCCAGCCCCCGGGACTCGTTCCGGGCGGGCAGCACCACCGAGATCCGGTTCATTCGGGCACTTCCATCGGTCGTTGCTCCTCTCCCGCCGCCCCGGTCCCGGCGGGTGTCTTCTTGAGCGCCTCTTCCAGCCTCCGGGAGGCCGAGGCTTCCGGGGCGGAGAAATCCTCCAGGCGCTCCGCCGCGTGCCTCCTGGCCCGCTCGAGGTAGCTCCTGGCGCGCCCCGTCTCCCCCCGGCCGGACAGCCACTCCGATGCCAGGAACAGGGGCACGGGATAGCGCTGTACCGCGAAGGCCTGCTCCAGCACCCCCAGTGCCCCCTCCAGGTCCCCCGCCGCATTCAGCAGGTGCGCCCTGTACATCAGCAGCTTGTACCGGTCACGGGGCCACATGGCAAATTCCCGGAGTATGGTATCAAGGAACCCGGCCATCGCCTCCTCCGGCAGCCGGCACCAGCCGTCGAGGACCCCGCCGGCCAGCTCCATCAGCTCCATGCTGCCATAGATATCGAGCCGTTTTCCGGGATGGTGGGTGACGGCGGACAGGCGCTTCCCGTCGAGGCTTCCGGTTGCGCGGCACTCGAGGACGAGGCGCTGGATGGCCAGGCCGGGGCTGCCCCGGGGGCCGAGCAGGGCGAGCGCTTCCCGGTAGCGCCCCTGGGCGGCCAGGCTCCGGGCCAGGTAGCTGTTGATCCGTTCGGAGCGGGGATGCACGCGGTGGATGTGCGCCACCAGGGAGCCGATGTCGCCCCAGTGATCCACCCTCTGCGCGGTCCGCCAGCCCAGCAGGCCCGTTACGGCCAGCAGCAGGATGGTCAGCCCCCTCCAGGGCAGGCCACGACCAGCCGGGACCAGCCCCGTCACCGCCAGCAGGATCCCGTACATCGGCAGATAGTTGCGATGCTCGAACATCAGCTCGAGGGGGAAGATGCTCCCTTCGAGCAGGTGGCCGATGAGGAAGAACGAGACCCCGAGCGAGAACAGCGGCCGCCTGCGGCACTGCCAGACGGCGAGCGCGGCCAGGGCCGCCAGGCCGATGAGCGAGAGCAGGGTGGCAGGCGGCCGCAACAGCCCGCGGGAGATCGCGACATCGTCATGGACGAAGCCGAGGAGTTCCGGTGCCGGCCACAGGGTCATCTGCAGATAGCGGAACAGGACCCGCGCCTCCGTCAGCAGCCTCTCGGGCAGGGTGAAGGGCCGTACCGCATAGCCGGGCATGGCCCGGTGCAGGAAATGGTCGAGCAGGAATGGCGCCCCCAGCAGGAACGGGAGCAGGAGCAGTGCATGGAACGCAGCCAGCCCCCTTCCCCCGCGCTTCCAGCGCAGGTCCGGGAGAATGGCCTCTAGCAGCAGCAGATAGAAGGGGAGGAGCGCACCGTTTTCCTTGGCGAGGGTGGCCAGTGGCAGGCAGATGAAGGCCAGCAGGAAATAACGCCAGGCCCCGGCCCGGCCCGCCAGCTGGGACTCCCGCGCCTGGAGGTAGGTCAGGACCCCGCACAGCGTGAACAGGGTGGAGAGGATGGTCATCCTCTGCACGGTGTAGAGCACGGTGCTCACCTGCAGGGGGTGGAGCAGCCAGACCACGGCCAGGGCGGCGGCGAGCAGCGCGACACCATCCCGATCCACGAACCGAACAAGGACCCGCCTGCCGATGAGGAACAGCAGCACGCCGCAGACCAGGTGCAGCACCAGGTTGGTCAGCTTCCAGAGCCGGAACTCGTGCCCGGCGAGGGCGTTGAGGACGAAGCTCAGGCGGGACAGCGGCCGCCCCAGCAGCCCGCTGCTGCTGACCAGATCGGCGCCGTGCCACCGATAGCCCTCTTGCGCGGCCCTGACCAGGGCCCCGATCTCCTTCGCGTCGTCGAGCACCGGGGGTCCATCCAGGGCCGGCCAGTAGAGCAGCGCCGTGATCGCCGCCCCCGCGAGCAGGAGCAGCCAGCCGGATCGCGGGAGGAGCCCGGTCATGTCCCGGATTCACTCACCGCCACTGCCGAGGGCCTGCTCGGCCAGGCCGCGGTAACGGTCGATCGACTGCTGCCAGATGCCCAGGCGATCGGCCCTGTCGGCGCGGGCCAGCTGTTCCACCGCCTCGGCGGGCCTCCCGGTGGCCAGCAGCAGGTCGACCAGGTTCAGGCGCAGCTGGACGTCGCCCGGGGCCTCCCTGACCAGGTCGCGGAATATCCGCTCGGTGAGGTCCAGCCGGCCCAGGGCCTTGGCGTAGAAGAACCCCTGACGGGCGAGGAGGGCCTGGCGAGCCTTCCTGCCCACCCGGGGATTGGACAGGACGGCCCGGAACAGGCGCTCTATCTGGGTATCCTCGATGGGACAGCGCCCGGCCAGACGGCAATCGACGAGGACCTTGAAGTCGATTACGTCACCCTGCTGCAGGGGCTGCGAGGAGAGGCGGGTGAGGAGCGATTCCAGGACCTGGTGATCGTAGCCCCCGCGCTCCAGCAGGTCGACCAGGAGGAGCGCGAACAGCGGTTTCTGGCGATAGCTGTCGCGGGCCGCCGCACGCGCGAAGGCCTCCCTGGCCTGGGCCAGCAACGCCGGGTCTGCCACCAGGCGCGACTGGTAGAGATGATAGTAGATGCGGCCGAGCTGGTACTGTGCGCGTCCCGATTCCGGATGGTGGCGCACCTCCATGACGGCCATCCGCACCGGGTCACCCCACTGATCGGCCCTGACCCAGGTCACCAGCGCCAGCAGCAGGACAAAGAGGCCGAGGATACCGGCCCGGGCGGCCTGGCCGATCGAGGGCAGCCGCGCCCACCAGAATCCGGCCACCAGGGCCGTTGCCGGCCCGACCACCGGCAGGTAGTTGCGGTGCTCATGGATCAGCTCGAGCGGGAGGAGGGTGGATTCCAGCAGGTGCCCGCCCAGATACCAGGCGAGGGCGAAGGCCAGGAGCGGGACGCGCCTGCGCAGCAGCAAGGCGGCGGGCAGGGCAAGGCCCCATGCCGCCACCGCCAGCAGGGTGGCGGGGGGCGAGAGCAGGCCCCGGGAGATCCCGCTGTCGTCGTGGAACAGCCCGTAGCGGGTGATGTCGGGAACGATGAACTGGTACAGGTAGGACCAGAGGATGCGCGCCTCCGTCAGCAGGCGCTCACCCGGGGTGAAGGGGCGCGCCAGGTAACGGGTCTCCAGCCACTGCGGGTGGGTAAGCAGAAAGCCCGCGACCAGCAGGGCGGGGAGGAGGAGGAACAGTGCGAAGAAGCCGCGCGCGGGCCGGGAAGGGGCCCCGCCCGGCCCCTGGAACCGGATCAGGAACAGCTCGATGACGAAGGCGTAGACCAGCAGCAGGAC
>RFJX01000052.1 GCA_003694425.1 Gammaproteobacteria bacterium | reverse complement strand
GATATTCCGCTCCGGGGCCGGTTCGAAATAGCGGCTCCTCGTCTCGTTGATCCGGATGTTGCTGTTGTAGTCGGTGCCGAACAGGTTGTTCACGCCGACGAAGGGGTTGATCTCCCACTGGCCGGAGGTGACCGTCCGGCCGAAACGCATATTTGCCACCTGGTAGCCTTCCACCGTCACCTGGTTCTCGTTGTCGGCGTGGAAATCGCCAACCGCCTCGAAGTCAGCCCCGAAGTACCAGCCGGAGGGGTGGTAGTAGACCGCCTCGGCGTAGAAGCGGTTCATCGGCACCCCGGGCAGGCGCTTGCCGTCGCAGACGGTGATGGCACAGATGTTGGCGTCGGTCGACTGCAGGGTGTCGAATTCGAAGTCGGACCAGGTGTAGCTGAAGGTGGCCCGGAAGCCCTGCCAGGGCCGCAGGATAAGCTGCGCCTCGACCCCGGTGCGGGTGGTGTCGGCATTGCTGAAAAAGGCGCGGCCGCTGGAGATGTAGCCGATCAGCTCATCGCTCACCTCGGTGTGGAACACCGCCAGGTCATAGGAGACCTCCGGGATGATCTCGCCGCGGGCGCCGACCTCGTACTGGATCGAGGTGGTGGGCTGAAGTGAGGCGTTGAACCCGCCGCCACCGGTGGGATTGGCCAGCTGGGTGGTGGTGGGGGTCTCGAAGGAGGTGGCGACATTGGCGTAGAGGCTGGCCCAGTCGGTGGCATGCCAGAGCGCCCCGCCGCTTGCGCTCACGTCCTCGAAGTCCTTGTCCAGGGAGTCATCCCCGTCGGAGAGGAAATGGTCCGCCACCTGATATTCAACCAGGTCGTAGCGGGCGCCGGCGGAGAGGATCACGGTATCGGTCAGATCGAACTCGTCGCGCAGGAAGATGCCGTAGCTGGTCACGTTCTCATTCTGGTCCAGGCTCAGGGCGCCCTTGCTCCCGTCGTTGTTGAAGTAACGGGTGCGGTCGTCGTCCTGGTCGTCGATCTCGAAGCCGGCGATGAAGCGGTTGCCGTGGCCGGCGAAGGTGTCGCTCCAGGTCCACTGGGCCCCGCCACCCATGAACAGGCGGTTGAACTCGACCCAGCCACCGGGACTGCCGAAGACACCGGGGATCGGGAGCTTGGCCTCGAACTGCTGCCAGGTGTAGTAGTTGCGCAGCTTGATGGCATGGTGTTCGTTGAAGCGCTTTTCGTAGATGAAGCCGATGCGCTGCTTGTCCAGTTCCTCACCGGTGTCGTGGCGCACGTTGAAGGGCTGGGCCCGGGTGCGATCGGCCGCCACCTGGGCAGCGGTCAGGCCGCCGGGATCGTCCGCATTCGGGAGTGGACGGCGTTGAATACGGTGGTGAAGCTGGAGCTGTCGTCGATGTCATAGCGCAGCTTGCCGTTGAGCCCCATGTGCTCGACCCGGGACTGCTGCCGATAGCCCTGGGATTTCAGGTGCGAGACGCTGAACAGATAGTTCAGCGCCCCCCTCTGGCCACCTGCCTTGACCTGGGACTTCTCCGTCTTGTAGGAGCCCCAGGTGCTGCGGGCCTCTACGAAGGGTTCGGCCGGCCCCTCCTCCGTGTACAGGCTGATCACCCCGCCGGCGGCGGAGCCGTAGATGGAGCCGGCCGGCCCGCGCAGCACCTCGGCGCGCGAAAGGGAACCGATGTCGATGTCATCGACTCCGCCCTGGCCGTCGGGCAGGGTATTGGGCAGGTCGTCGACGAAGACCTTGATCCCGCGGATGCCGAAGGAGGCGCGGGAGCCGAAGCCGCGGATCCCGATGCGCAGGTCCTGGGCGAAGTTGTAGCGGTTGAGCATGAACAGGCCGGGGATCCGGGCCAGCGACTCGTCCAGCCCGAGCTGCTGGCGACCGAGCTGGATGTCGTCCTGGGTCACCACGCTGATGGCGGCGGGGACGTCGGCGAGCGCGGTCTCGGCGCGGGTGGCGGTGACGGTGATCTCGCCCAGGTCCTGTTCCTGGAGCTCAGCGGCCGGGGCCATCTGGGCGGTCAGCAGCGTGATGGCGGTGGCGAGCGTGGTTCTGCGCAACATCTTCATCTACCCCTGTCGGCATGGTTGTCGGTTTCACCCGGGGTGCCTCTGGCGGGCCCCTCGGGGTGTCGGGAAATATTCCCGGGAAAGCAAAAGGCGCGCCATTGTAGCCCATCTTCCGCAAGGCCGTGATCCTCCTGCAGATCGGCGCCGGCCAGGCGGGTCCCGGTGGCGGGGCGCCGGTCGAATTGCAACAGGGCCGGTTGTGAACAACCGGTCGGCGCCGCTTGTCTGAAGGGCAGGAATGGGCAGATACTGGAAGCCATGCAGGAACTCAATCTCACCAATCAGCTGCTGATCGCCATGCCGACCCTGCTGGATCCCAACTTCCATCAGACGGTCACCTACATCTGCGCCCACAACGAGGAGGGGGCGATGGGCATCGTCATCAACCGGCCGATGTCCATCGCCCTGGGCGAGGTCCTGGAGCAGCTCGAGCTGCGGACCGACAATCCCGACATCGAGAAGCAGATCGTCTATCAGGGCGGCCCGGTGCAGAAGGACCGCGGTTTCATCCTCTACCCCGGTGGAGGAGAATGGGACTCCAGCATCCCCATCAGCGACCGCATCGCGGTGGCCACCTCGCGCGACATCCTCGAGGCCATCGCCCAGGGCAGGGGCCCGCAAGAGACGCTGATCGCCCTGGGCTACGCCGGCTGGGGCGCCGGCCAGCTGGAACAGGAGATCTCGGAGAACGCCTGGCTGGTGGCCCCGCTCGACGAGGAGATCCTGTTCCGGCTGCCGCACGAACAGCGCTGGGAGGCGGCCGCCGCCCTGGTGGGGGTGGACCTGAGGCAGATCTCCGATCAGATCGGACACGCCTGAGCGATGCTGGTGATGGCCTTCGACTACGGCCACCGGCGGATCGGGGTGGCGGTGGGTCAGCCGGTCACCGGCAGCGCCTCGCCGATCGCCGTGCTCCCCACCCGTGACGGGGCGCCGGACTGGCAGGCCATCACCGCCCTGATCGGGGAGTGGCGGCCGGAGCGCCTGCTGGTGGGGGTGCCCCGGCCGGCCGACGGAAAGGAGAGCGAGCTGGTGCGACGGGTCCGCCGTTTCTGTCGCCAGCTCGAGGGGCGTTACCGGCTGCCGGTGGCGACCGTCGACGAGCACCTCTCCTCCTGGGCCGCAGCGGAGCGGACCGGCTCGCGGGATGAGCCGCTCGATGCCGCCGCCGCCCAGGTGATCCTGGAGACCTGGCTGAACGAGGAACACCCGTGAACACCCAGCGCCTGCCCGAAGTCCCCCCGCTCATCGACCGGATGGTCACCGGCCTGCGTGAGTTCCTGGCCGCCCGGGGGCGGGAGGAGTTCGTGACGATCGGGATCCACACCGGCGGGGCCTGGGTGGCGCAGGAACTGCACCGGGCACTCGCGCCGCCGGAGCCGCTGGGGACGCTCAACATCGCCTTCTACCGGGACGACTTCAGCCGCATCGGCGTGCACCCCTCGGTGACCCCCTCGAACCTCCCCTTCGAGGTGGAGGACCGCCACGTGGTGCTGGTGGACGACGTGCTCCATACCGGGCGCACCATCCGCGCCGCCCTCAACGAGATCTTCGACTACGGCCGGCCGGCCAGCATCGCCCTGGCGGTGCTGGTGGAACGCAGCGGGCGGGAGCTGCCGATCCAGCCGGACGTGGCCGGCTGCTCGCTCGATCTGGCCGCCACCGAGCATGTTAAACTGAGCGGACCGGAGCCGCTCCGGCTGGAGCTGCGCAGCGGCCCGGGCTGAGCGCCGCGGGCGGATCACAACAACAGGCCGTCCCTGCGCCCGACGGGGAGAAGGCCGGACCGGAGGACCCTTGGCGACGACCACGCCGACAGCCTTGCGCGACATCCAGCTCGACGAGGAGGGGCGACTGGTTCATTTCCTCACCACCGAAGGCCTGTCCCGGGAGCAGCTCACCGCCATCCTCGACCGCGCCGAGGCCTTCGCCGGGGTCGGTGAACGGGCGGTGAAGAAGGTCCCGTTGCTGCGCGGCCGCACCGTGGTCAATCTCTTCTTCGAGCCCAGCACCCGGACCCGCACCACCTTCGAAGTGGCCGCCAGCCGGCTCTCCGCCGACATCCTCAACCTGAACATCGAACACTCCGCGACCCGCAAGGGGGAGAGCCTGCTCGACACCCTCCACACCCTCGAGGCGATGCAGTGCGACCTGTTCGTGGTGCGCCACGCCAACAGCGGCGCGGCCCACTTCATCGCCCGCCATGTCTCCCCCGGCGTGCACGTGATAAATGCCGGTGACGGCCGCCACGCCCACCCCACCCAGGCGATGCTGGACATGTACACCATCCGCCGCCACAAGGGCCGCTTCGAGGGGCTGAAGGTGGCGATCGTCGGCGACATCCTCCATTCGAGGGTGGCCCGCTCCGAGATCCACGCCCTGAAGACCCTGGGGGTTGCCGAACTCCGCCTGGTGGGCCCGAAGACCCTGCTGCCGCCGGGGATCGAGACCCTCGGCGTGGAGCTGTACCACGACCTGCGCCGCGGCCTCGAAGGGGTGGACGTGGTCATGATGCTGCGCCTCCAGCACGAGCGGATCCAGGGCCCGATGCTGCCGGGGGCAGGCGAGTACTTCCGCACCTACGGGCTCACCCGGAGCGCGCTCGAGGCCGCCGCGCCCGACGCCGTCGTCATGCACCCCGGCCCGATCAATCGCGGGGTGGAGATCGACAGCAGCGTGGCCGACGGGCCGCAATCGGCGATCCTGCGCCAGGTCACCCACGGCATCGCCGTGCGCATGGCCGTGATGGCGGAAGTGATGGGGGCCTCCCCCCGGGAGGCGTCCTGATGCGCCTGTCGGTGACCTGCGGGCGCCTGGTCGACCCGGCGAGCGGCCTGGATCAGGTGACCGACCTCCACCTCGCCGATGGCCGGGTGGTGGCCCTCGGTGAACCTCCGGAGGGCTTCGTCCCGGAACAGGTCCTGGATGCGGCGGGTCTGCTGGTCCTGCCCGGAATCGTCGACCTGGGAGTGAGCCTCCCGGAGCCGGGGGGCGGCCGGCATGCGAGCCTGCGCAGTGAGGCCCCGGCGGCGGCGCGCGGGGGCATCACCACCCTCATCGGCCTGCCGGACACCACGCCGGTGATCGACAACCCGGCGGTGGTGGAGCTGATCCACCAGCGGGCCGACGCCGCCGGAGGGGCCAGGGTGCTCTGCAGCGGGGCCCTCACCCAGGGGCTCATGGGTGAGCGGCTGGCCGACATGGCCACCCTCCGGGACATCGGTTGCGTTGCGGTCAGCAACGCCCGTTCCCCCATCGTCGACAGCAGGGTCCTGCGCTGCGCCCTGGAATATGCCGCCACGGTGGGGGTCACGGTGCTGCTGTTCCCGGCCGAGGCGGGGCTGGCCGACGGGGTGGTGCACGAGGGCGCGGTGGGGGCCCGCCTGGGACTGCCCGGAGTCCCGGAGACCGCGGAGACCATCGCCCTGGCCCGGGCCCTGCTGCTGGTGGAAGCCAGTGGCGCGAGGGTCCATTTCTGTCGCATCAGCAGCGCGCGCGGCGCGCAGATGGTGGCCGAGGCCCGCGACCGCGGGTTGCCGGTGAGCGCCGACGTCTCCATCAATCACCTGTGGCTGGACGAGACCGCGGTGGAGGGCTTCGACACCAGCGCCCGGCTGGACCCGCCGCTGCGCGCCGCCGCCGATCGGCAGGCCCTGAGGGCGGCCCTGGCCGACGGTGGGATCGACCTGGTCTGCTCCGATCACCGGGCCCTGGATGCCGATGCCAGGCTGGCCCCCTTCAGCGAGGCCCCGCCGGGGGCCAGCGGGGTGGACCTCCTGCTGCCCCTGACCCTGGAGCTGGTGGAGGAGGGGCTGCTCTCCCTGTCACGGGCGGTGGAGGCCCTCACCGGGGCGGCCACCCTTCTGGGCCTGCCCGGCGGGAGCCTGAGCCCGGGGGCGGTGGCCGATCTGGCACTGGTCGACCCCGACGCCGAATGGCTGGCCAGCCCCGAGACCCTGGCCAGCGCCGGGTCCAACACCCCCTTCCTCGGTCGCGATCTGCGCGGCCGCTGCGTCGCCACCCTGATCGAGGGCGAGGTGGTCTGGCAGGCCGGCGCGGACTGGTCCGCCCGCACCCCCTGACGGCACGAGCACCCACCGCCGCAGATGGAACGGCCCTCCACCAAGGCCCTCGTCGCCCTCCTGCTGCTGCTCGCCTTCGCCTTCCAGGGCAGCCGTACCCTCTGGATGAAGGACGAACAGCGCTACAGCAACATCGCCCTGGAGATGGTGCGGCTGGGCGACTGGATCCATCCGCGCAAGCACCACGAGGCCTACCACTGGGCCAAGCCGCCGCTGACCTACTGGGCCATCGCCGCCTCGCTGGAGCTGTTCGGGCGTCACGAATGGGCCGCCCGTCTGCCCAACTCGCTGGCCTGGCTGTTCACCGTCCTGCTGACCATCGCCATCGGCCGACGGCTGGTCCCGGACCGGGCGCTGGCGGCGGGGGTCGTCCAGGCCACCCTGCTGCTGCCCTTCGTCGCCGCCAACGTGGTCAGCACCGACTCCCTGCTGATGCTGTGGGAGACCCTGGCGATGTACGGTTTCGTCCGCTGGTGGTTCGAGCCGGCACGACCGGTTGCGGGGCGGATCCTGATGTGGCTGGGCTTCGGCCTCGGCTTCCTCACCAAGGGCCCGCCGGCCCTGATGCCATTGCTCGCGGTTCTGGTCTGGTGCGCCTGGCAGGGGAATGCGCGGCGCCTGCCTGCCCTGTTCCATCCATCCGGCCTGCTGGTCTTCGCCCTCGCCGGCCTCTCCTGGTACCTGTACGTGGTGCTTACGGTGCCGGGGCTGCTGGACTACTTCATCGGCGAGGAGGTGGTGGCACGGGTGGCCACCGGTCACCACCACGCCCCCGACGCCCTCGGTGCGGTGCGGGTCTATCTGCCCACCATCCTCCTCGGCACCCTGCCCTGGCTGCCGCTGCTCCTGTGGCAGCGGTGGAGGGCACCCGGCCCGGCGCGGCCCCGGGACCGCGATGCGCGAAGGCTGCTCTGGCTCTGGCTCCTGCTCCCGCTGGCGATCTTCTTCCTGTCCCGCTCCCGCCTGCCCTTCTATCTCCTGCCCCTGTCGGTACCCGCTTCCCTGCTGATGGCCTCGCACCTGCACCTCGACCCGCTCGATCGCCGCTGGCGCACCACGCTGCTGGCCTGGTGCGCCCTGCTGCTGGCCCTGCGCTTCGGCGCCGGCCTCCACCACCCCCGGAACGACCCCTCGCTGCTCGCCCGGGCGATCCTCGCCGCGGCCCCCTTTCCTCCGCGCGAGATCGTGCTGGTGGACGACCGGCGCATCCAGGGCCTCAACTTCTACGCCGATGCCGAGGTGGAGGTGGTCCGGACCGACCCGGCCATGGCCCAGGCCGGGCAGCAGCCACTCGCCGCGGAACTGGCGGAGGAGGAGCCGGCGCGCCTGTACGTGGTGCCGGAAGAGCGCACGGCGGACTTCCTCCGGGAGATCGCCCGGGCCGGGATGAACGCGCGCCAGGTGGGCGCTTACGGCAAGAGGGGCTTCTGGGTGGTCGGGGAAGGGGCGATGGCCGGCTTCAGGGATGGCGGATGACCGCGCACTGATAGCGCGCGGTGATGATCGGGACCTCCGGCTTGCCGGCCATGAACTCGGTCAGGGCCACCTTGACCCCCTCGCAGTGAGGCCATTCGTAGTCGTCCAGCACCAGCACTCCGCCGGGCACCAGCCGCGGATAGAAGAATTCCAGGCAGTCCCGGACCGAGCGGTAGATGTCCGTATCCACGTAGACATAGGCGAAGCGCCGGTCCTCCAGCCCTGCGGCCGTCTCCGGAAAGAGCCCGGGATGGAAGACCACGTTGGGGCAGTCCGCGAGATAGGCCTGCACCGCCTCCAGCGAGGTGTCACTGAAGTCACCGGCCACATGGTGGTCGATGGTCGGGTCGGTCACCGGCATGCCGCCGAAGGTGTCGAACAGGTGGATCTCCTTCCCGGGGCAGGCCCGCGCCACCAGGTGGGCGGTCCCGCCCTGATAGACACCGACCTCGGCAAACTCGCCCGGCAGGGTGGCGGCATGCCGGGCCAGCTGCCAGAGCATGAAGCAGCGGTCGATGGAAACCAGGGTCCTGGGCCTGGTCTCCGGGTAGAGGCGGAGGAACTCCTCGGCGTGCTGCCACATCGGGGGGTCCCGGTGCCGCTTCCGCAGCCCCAGCAGGACCAGCAGCCCCTTCCACAGCTTGCGCAGTTTCTTCAGCAGATAGGCCAATGCTCCCTCCCCCGGCGGTGACCGCCCGGCACAGGATAGACAAGGGCGGCTTCAGCTACAATGGCCGCCGGCACCTCCACCCGGAAATCGGAACAGCGACCCCCCGAGCCGATGAGTGACAGCTCCCTGATCATCATTTCCCTCCTGCTGGTGCTGCTGTTCCTGGCCGCAAGAGAACTGCTGCGCCAGTACCTCAGGCGCCGCCAGCGCAATCTCTTCTCCCCCTGGCCGGTGAAGCGGGTGCGGCTGGAGGAGTTCGATCCGGTCTTCGAGCGCGGCCCGCTCGGCCCATCGCGCGAGACCGAGGTGCGCCTGATCCTCGGCGGACCCAAGGGGTTGCCGGGCGGCACCAGCGACTACGAGGCCTGGATCCTCGCGGTGCTGGCCAGGAGGGCGAAGGTGATGTTCGAATTCGGAACCTGTACCGGACGGACCACCTACCTGTGGGCGCGCAACTCGCCCCCCGATGCCCGCATCCATACCATCACCCTGCCGCCCGAGGGGACGGGAGAGTACCGGGCGGACGGGGATGACCATGCCGGCGCCACCCGCGACGCCCTGCGCGAATCGGTGTTCGACCGGTTCTACTACAGCGGCACCCCGGAGGAGGCCAAGGTCCACCAGATCTTCGGCGACAGCAAGTCCTTCGACGAATCGGAGCTCGAGGGACAGTGCGACCTCGTCTTCATCGACGGCTCCCACGCCTATTCCTACGTGCTGAGCGACAGCGAGAAGGCGCTGCGCATGGTCCGCCCGGGCGGCATCATCCTCTGGCACGACTACCGGGGGCCACGCGGCGCCCCCGATGTCTACCGGGCGCTGAACGAGCTGAACCGGAGGCTCCCGCTGGTGCATATCCGCGATACCAGCCTGGTCGCCTACCGCCATGGCTGACGGGGCGCCGCGGACCGCGGTCGTGCAACCCCAGCGGGGGATAGGCGACACCCTCTGGCACCTCCCCTACCTCCGGGCCGCCGCCCGAGACGCCGCCGGTGGCAGGGTGCTGCTCGTCACCAAGCCCTCCACCGGCGCCCGCGAACTGCTCGCCGCCGAGCCTGCGGTCGGGGAGGTCGCCTACCTGCGCCAGCAGCCGCGCCGCCCGGCCTACCTGAGCCGGGTCCTGGAGGTGGCCCGGATCTGCCGCCGGCACGACATCCGCCGGCTGGTGATCCTGGACAAGGTCGGCTGGCCGGCGCTGGCCGGACGGGTGGCGGGGGTGCCGGAGCGGTACGGCTTCGGGACCCGCCCCTCCCAGCTGCGCTGGCTCACGCAGGCGGCGGGCATCGATCCCGCCCTGCACCGGGCCCATCCGCTGGAGAAGCTGCCGGCCTTCGCCGAAATCATGGGCTGGGGAGCGATCGACCCCGAGCCCCGCCTGCCCGTATCCACGCTCGCCGCCACCGCCGTGGCCCCCCTGCTGG
>RFJX01000051.1 GCA_003694425.1 Gammaproteobacteria bacterium | reverse complement strand
CCGGCCGCCGCCGCCCGCGGGGCATGCACCGCCGAGACCGAGGCGCCGGGCGAGAACAGGCCGATCCGGACCCCCTCGAAATCGAAGGTCTCCAGGTCCAGCACCTCGATCTCCTCGCCCCGGAATCGCATCTTCTTCCCGGCCGAGCGGGAACTGGCCAGCAGGTGGAGGCGACCCACCGGAAAGTCGCGCTGCTCCAGGATGGAGACCATCACCTCGCCCACCGCGCCGGTGGCGCCGACCACGGCGACGTCGTGTCTGTGTGTCATTACTACATTACCTCTAATTCATACTGGTGTCAGGCCAGGGCCGCAACCACGGCATCGCCCATCTCCCGGGTGCCCACCCTGCGGCAACCCTCGCTCCAGATGTCGGGGGTCCGCAGCCCCTGTTCGAGAACCCGGTCGACCGCCCGCTCGATCCGCTGCGCCTGCTCCGGCTCGTGCAGGGAGTGGCGCAGCATCATCGCCACCGAGAGGATGGTGGCCAGGGGATTGGCAATCTCCTGGCCGGCGATATCCGGGGCCGAACCGTGGATCGGCTCATACATGCCCTGACCCGCCTCGTTCAGGGAGGCCGAGGGCAGCATGCCGATGGAGCCGGTCAGCATGGAGGCGAGATCGGAAAGGATGTCGCCGAACATGTTGGTGGTGACCATGACGTCGAACTGCTTCGGCGCCCTGACCAGCTGCATCGCGGCGTTGTCCACATACATGTGTGACAGCTCCACCTCGGGAAAGTCGCGTGCGGTCTCGCTCACCACCTCGCGCCACAGCTCGGTGCACTCCAGCACATTGGCCTTGTCCACCGAGCAGAGGCGGCGGTCCCGCTTCATCGCCGCCTCGAAGGCGACCTGCGCGATGCGCCGGATCTCGGTCTCGTTGTAGCGCAGGGTGTTGAAGCCCTCGCGGCGGCCATCCTCCAGGACCCGTACCCCGCGAGGCTGGCCGAAGTAGATCCCGCCGGTCAGCTCCCTCACGATGAGCAGATCCAGCCCGCTGACCACCTCGGGCCGCAGGGTGGAGGCGGCCACCAGCTGGGGCTGGACCAGGGCCGGGCGCAGATTGGCGAACAGATCCAGCTCCGAACGCAGGCGCAGCAGTCCCTTTTCCGGCCGGATCGCGATCTCCAGCGGCTCCCACTTCGGTCCGCCCACCGCCCCCAGCAGCACGGCATCGGCGGCCCTGGCCCGCGCCAGCGTCTCGTCGGTCAGCGGCACACCGTGGGTGTCGATGGCGGCGCCGCCCACCAGGTCCTCTTCCCACTCCAGCTCCAGTCCGAAACGCTCGCGCAGGGCCGTGAGGACCTTGAGCGCCTCGCGCACGATCTCCGGACCGATGCCGTCTCCCGGCAGCACCAACAGCTTTCTGCTCATGCGGCTCATCCCGTGATTGTCAAAGGCCGGCGATCATACCGCATCGGCGCCCGGCTGGCAGGCACGGGAACCGGGAAGGAGACAGGGAAAACCGCGGGATCCGGGTCCTCCTGTCCGGCTCAGGGGTGGACCCTCGGCCTGGGTATGTTGACCCGCTGGATGCTCTGCAGGGTGCGCATCAGATTCTGGATGGAGCGCAGGCGCATGCGTCTGACCGGCGAAGGCGGGCTGTGTTCATCGGGGATCTCGGTACCATAGCCCGGCTTGTCCACGGTGACCGCCCCATACTGATTGAACACCTCTATCGCGGTGGGCTTCTGGACCTCCGGCTCCAGCAGCACCACCTTCGCCGAGGTCGGGGTCACCTCACCGCCGACGTGGGTGCCCCGGATGCCGATGGTCGCCACCGAGAGCTTGACGCTCATCGCCTTGGGCTTCTTCCTGGCGATGAACCCGCTGATGAAGCGGAACGCCCCCTTCAGGACCCGGGTGGTGATGGATCCTTCCTGGGTGGCCGGTGCGTAGCTGTACTCGCCGATGACCATCTCGCTCTCCGGACCCAGATCGAAACGGGTCCTGTCGGTGAACTCCAGGGTGAGGGCGGAGCGGCGCTGGGTCCGGATCCCGTCTCCCTGGAGCACCACGTCTCCCACTGCGAGGTTGCGGAAGGGGGCGTCTCCCCGCTTGTAGAGAGCGACCCCCTTGAGACTGGTGACCTTCGCTGCCTTGCTCGCCGCCGCGGCCGGGCCGGCGAGGAGGGCCAGACCACAGATCAGGAGGAGTACGGAGGGAAGGTACTGCAATTCCCTGCAGAAGACGAGGCGCATGGGCAACTCCTGAAACCGCTACCGATGCTTCAAGGCTAGACCGGCGCCGGAAGGCATGCAAGCACAATACTTGCGACCAGACTCGCATTCTTCTATATTGGCAAAAAGAACAATAATTACAGGGGAATTTGTCGCGGAATAGAGACAATTTCCGCGGATTTCCCTCCCTCACCCACGGCACCGGACAATGCGGAAGACCCCAGGGCTTCCGGGAGGAATCGAAGAGTGATTCACCATCGTGTGCTTGTTGCAGCGGGGGGACTGTTAGCGGCCTTTGCCGCCATGGCCAATCCCATCCAGTCCCTGATTATCAGCGATTGCTTCAGTGCCGGCACCTACATGACTACGGAGTGTCCCGGAGACGCCCCCGGTTCCAGAAACACCTCGGTCGACAATCAGCGGGTCAGTGTCGGCAACACGGCAGGTCAGACCGCTGATCACGTCAACAGCACCCTTCGTCCCGGAAGCGGCGGCCGGCCCCTGGGAGGGCTCGACGGCGACCCGGATCTGGCTGGCCGCAGCGCCGGTGAGCTGTTCGACAGCTATGGATTGTGGGCCAGCTACAGTCACACCTTCACCGACACCAAGGACCTCATCATCCGCAGCACCTCGGACCTGGACAATGTCCTGGTCGGCATCGACCTGATGCCGCGCGAGAACCTGCTCGCCGGAGTGGCCTTCGGTTTCGAGCACAGCGATATCGACACCGTCTTCAATGACGGCACCCAGCAGATCGACGGCTATTCGGTGATCCCCTACCTGGGATATGTCATCAACGACACCTGGAGCATCGATGCCAGCGCCGGCTACACCAGCATCGACGCCCGCCAGACCCGCAACATCGGCCCCAACATCGACGGCGACTACGACGCCGATCGCTGGTTCGTGGCCGCCAATCTCAACGGGTTCTGGCAGATCGATCACTGGCTGCTCGGCGCCCACCTCGGTTATCTCTATTCGAACGAGGATCAGGACGGCTTCGCCGAGGTCAATGCCGCCACCGGCGCCATCGTCAACAACATCGCCTCCAACGACATCGACCTGGGTCAGCTGCGCGCCGGTTTCAACATCGCCTACGACTACCAGAGTTTCCTGGAGCCGTTCTTCTCGGCAGCCTACCTGCTCGACACCACCCGGGACGACATCGTCATCCGCACCGCCGCCCTGGCCGGACCGGCCAACGACGATGACGAGTTCCAGCTCACCGCCGGCGCGCGCTACTTCGGCAACGACGGCGTCTCCGCCAGCCTCGGCTGGACCGTGAGCGCCGACCGGGAGAACTTCAACAGCCACTTCCTCAGCCTTTCGGTGAGGATACCGTTCTGAATCTCTAATCAGGGAGCACTCACATGAAGCGGATACTTCTCTCAGCCATCCTCGCCTGCAGCCTGTCACTGCCCAGCTTCCAGAGTCAGGCCAGCCCCGGAATCATGTCACAGCTGCTCAGCGAATGTGTCAGCCAGCACATCCTGAATTCCGGCAACAACCTGATACTGGCCCAGATCGAGGCGCTTTGCAGCGCCTCCAATCCGGCCATCTCTGTCGTCATGCCCGTGCTGGTGTTCAGTGCCCGCACCGCCTATCTGATCAACATGGGCGTGCCGCCGAGGGCGGCCACCGTGACGGCGGCGATGACCCCCTTCAGTGCCCGGGACGGGGAATATCTCACTGGTGACGGACGCGGCATGAACGCCGGCGGCTCCTTCGACAACATCGGCGTCTGGCTCAGCGCCACCGGTGGCGTGACCGACAACGACTTCGTCTTCACACCGTTCGACAACACCAACCGCGGTGTGCAGGCCGGCGTGGATTTCACCCCGACGGAAAGTTCCCTGCTCGGCGTCAGTGTGGGTTACAGCCATGACGACACCGAGACCCCGTTCAACGGGGGAGACCTGGACACGGACACCTTCACCGGCATGCTCTATGGCGCCATGGCGCTGGGGCAGAACTTTTCCGTGGACGCCACGCTCGGTTACAGCGACATCAGCACCGATGAACGCCGGCTTGCGGCCGGGGTGGCAGGGTTCACTTCCGACCCCTTCCGTACCCTCGCCTTCGGTACCCCGATCTCGGGCGAGATCGATGCCTCGCGCTGGTTCGGTACCCTCAACCTCAACGGCTTCTGGACCATCCGGCACCTCCTGCTGGAAGCGCAACTGGGATATCTCCACTCCGAGACCAATCAGGACAGCTTCACCGAAACCGGCGGCGGGATCACCGCCACTGCCAGGGGCGAGACCTACAGCCTGAGTCAGTGGCATGTGGGTGCCACCGTCGGCTACGACTTCGGCACCTTCCTCGAGCCCTATGCCGGCGTCGACTACTCCTATGACATCAGCCGCGAGGAGGTCCGGGTCGCTCCCGGGCTGCAGCAGCCGGCCAACGACCGCAGCGAGATGCTCGTACGGCTCGGGATGCGCTACTTCGGTGACAACGGCATCAGCGGCGCCCTCGAATGGAGTACCAATGCCCTGCGCCAGGACATCGACAGCAATACGCTGCTGCTCAATCTCCGGATCGATCTCTGAACCGCATCTCTCTGCATCCTGAAGGCCCTGCCCTGGCAGGGCCTTTTTGATCCTGCAACAATCCTTGCCCATGAGAGTCCTGGCGTTCCTCGCCCTCCTGCTCCTCGCCGGTTGCAGTACGCTGCCCGAGCCGGGGGACGACGAGGCATCCCTGGTCCTGGAAGACCTGCTGG
>RFJX01000050.1 GCA_003694425.1 Gammaproteobacteria bacterium | reverse complement strand
TTCCAGGGCCGGCGTGTCGCCGGGCTGCGCCAGGAGCAGGCGCGGGTACCGGTCACGCCTAAGTTCCCGGTCCAGGGATTCCGGCGGGCGGAAACGCATGGCGTCGGGGGCATGCCTCCAGTAGACCTGCTCCACCGGCAGGTCCAGGTAGAACCGCAGGCTGTAGCGGGGCTTGGTGTCGACGAAGAGGACTTCGTGGAGGTCCGGGTTCGTCCATACGGCCAGGCGCGCGGCGAAGCGGCGCCCGTCGGCCACCGCCGGCAACCAGGCACCGGCGGCGCGCAGGAGCGGTAACAGCAGGGCACAGGCGAGTGCCAGGCGCAGTCCGGGGCCTGTGCCCCCGACGAACCCCGGGGCCAGGGCACGGTAGAGCAACAGGACGAGCGGTACGAACAACGGCAGCAGGTAGAGGGGCAGCCGGGAGCGGGCCAGCATGAACACCACCAGGGGGACGAAGAACCAGTAGCCGAGGAAAGGGCCGATCGCCTCGGGCGTCTCCCTCGAGGCGGGATGCCGCCTGCGGTACCACCAGGCCAGGGGCCACCAGGGCAGGGCACCGATCACCAGGGTGGGCACGTAGACCTCCAGGCCACCATACCATTCCCCGTGCCGGTGATGCCCGGCGGTGAGGATGCGCCCGGCCACTTCCTTGTGCAGGAAATAGCCGAGCAGGCCGGGCGTGTCCTGTACCACGAGCAGGTACCAGCCCAGCCCGGTGACGGCGAAGACGGCCAGGCCCACGGGGGAGAACAGCCGCCCCAGCCTGGAGTAATCCCGCCGGTGAAGCAACCACAGGAGCAGGGCCAGCAGGGGGAGCAGGCCCGGAGGGCCCTTGGTGAGGAAGGCCAGCCCCAGGGCCAGCCAGCACAGGGCCGGCCAGTGTCGCAGGTCCGTGCGCCAGCCCGCCACGAAGGCCCACATGGCCAGGGTTTCCCACAGCGTGAGCAGGGTGTCCGTGGTGACGGCATTGGCCGCTGCGAACGGCAGCACCGTGGTGGCATAGACGAGCGCGGCCGGCTCGGGAGCGGGCATGCCGAGCCGACGTGCCAACCCTGCCACGAGCAGGGCGGTGCAGAAGAAAGCGATCGCGTTGGGCAGGCGTGCGGCCCACTCGTGCCGCCCGAACAGGCCGAGGCTCGCGGCGAGGGCCCAGTAGGTCAGTGGTGGCTTGGTGTAGTGGGGCAGCTCCGGGTGCAGGCGGGGATGGAGCCAGTCGCCCGAGTCCAGCATCTCCAGGGCGACGGCCGTGTAGCGGCCCTCGTCCGGGTCCCAGAGGCCGCGCAGGCCCTGGAAGGCGAAGGCGAGTAGCAGGAGCAGTGCGAGCAGGGGCCAGCGGCGCCGCAGGGGGGTGCTCACCGTGCCTTCCGGCGGACGGCGGCCAGGATGCCCTGCAGCAGCATGCGTGGCGTGGGGGGGCATCCGGGTATTCTAACGTCAACCGGGACGACGTTTTCCACGGCGCCGCAGCTCGCGTAACTGGTGCCGAAGATCCCGCCGGTGCAGGCACACTCGCCGGCCGCGATCACGATGCGCGGCTCGGGGGTGGCCGCCAGCGTACGGCGCAGCGCCGCCTCCATGTGCCGGGAGACGGGCCCGGTGACCAGCAGGGCATCGGCATGGCGCGGCGAGGCCACGAAATGGATCCCGAAGCGCTCCAGGTCGTGGTAGGGATTGTTGAGCGCGTGGATCTCCAGTTCGCAGCCGTTGCAGGAACCCGCATCCACCTCGCGGATCGCGAGGCTGCCGCCGTAGCGGGCCTCCAGGTGGCGGCGCACCTCGATTCCGAGCCGTTCCAGTTCCCGGTCCTCGGTCGAGGGTGGGGGCTCGGTGACGATGCCGGTGGCAAGGGATCGTTTCAGCAGTCGCAGCATGGGCCTCGCTCGCTCGTCCTGGTCCAGCAGCAGCCTGTGGGGCCTTGGCCGGGGCTATGGCACGGTCGGGAAGCGGTCCGGATTCCCCCGATTGCTCTTTGCGCGGTATCCACAGTACACCTCGAAATCATGAAGATTCGCCCTTGCGCTCCCATGCTC
>RFJX01000049.1 GCA_003694425.1 Gammaproteobacteria bacterium | reverse complement strand
CCTGTCGAGATCCAGGGACGCAACATCGCCCGCACCTTCTGGGGCAAGGCCTGGTGCCGTCACCTGGAGCAGTTCAGCGACTATGAAAACCGCCTGCCGCGGGGCCGCAGTTATGTCCGCAACGGCTCGGTCTGCCACCTCTCCGTCGAGGCGGGCAGGGTCGAGGCCATCGTCGCCGGAAGCGGGCTGTATCGTGTGACCATCCGGGTCGCACCCCTCCCGGCGACCCGCTGGCGCACGATCCGCAAGCGGTGCGCCGGCCAGATCGGCACCCTCCTGGAACTGCTGCAGGGCCGGCTCTCCGACCAGGTCATGGCGGTTGTGACCGATCCCGCCAAGGGCCTGTTCCCCCGTCCCCGGGAGATACAACTCCACTGCGACTGCCCCGACTGGGCCGACATGTGCAAGCACGTGGCTGCCGTACTCTACGGCGTTGGCGCCCGCCTGGACGAGAGGCCGGAACTCCTGTTCCTGTTGCGCCAGGTCGATCACCAGGAGCTGATCTCGGCCGATCTGGAACTGCCTTCGGGAAATGGCGGATCCGGTCGGTCGCGACGCCTCGCAGGCCAGGACCTATCCAACCTGTTCGGTGTCGAGATAGATGACGAGGTAGTGGCCCCAAAGAAAAAATCGTCACGGGAAAAAGGCGTTGAAGGGGCCGGCGGCGGCAGGTCACGCGGGAAGAAAACGGCGACCGGGCCCGGGTGTTCGAAAGACGACAAGGCCGGCGCCGCCGAAAAAAAGAAGCCCTTCACGCCGACGGGAGCCACCGTCGCCCGCCTGCGCCGGCGCCTGGACATGACCCGCGCGCAATTCGCCGCCCACATCGGCGTCAGCACGCAGTCCATTGCCAACTGGGAGAACCGGCGCGGCAGACTCAACCTGCAGGCGCGGACCCTGGCTGCCCTGACCCGGGCCTGGGAGCAGGAGGACTGAGCCCCCACGTTCCGGTCCGGAGCCTGCCGGAACGAATCCTGATACTGACACATACCAGTGCCACTCTATCGAACCGCTGGGGAGGCATGTTCTGGTGTGGGCAGGATCTCGTGAACATACCCCTTGTGAAGGTCCTCCTCAGCCATGTCTACGACTTCCTCCTGACGGTTGGCCCCTCCGAACGTATTGACCGCTATTGGCATATATAGCAATTTGCTATACTTCTGCACATGGGGGAGGTGCATTACAAGCGCAGGGCTTTGCGTGCGCTCGCGATACTGCCGCGGGATGTTGCCGAACGTTTCCACCGGGGGTTTGAGCAAATTGCCTGCGGCAGAGGGCAGAACCTGGATATCAGCCCGCTGAGAGGGCGTGACGGATACCGGCTGCGAATCGGCAAATACCGTGCAATCTATCAGCTCACAGATGGAAGGGTACGGGTCATCGTGCTCGACGTGGGAGCAAGAGGAGACATCTACAGGTGAACAAGCAAGTACAGATCATTGAGAAGGACAACAAACCCGAATACGCCGTGGTTCCGTACGAGGTGTATGTGGCCCTTCTGGAAAAGGCGGAGATGGCCGAAGACATCGCCGCATTCGACCAGGCAGTGCAGGAACTGGAGACCGGCAAGGACGAACTGGTACCGGGCGAGGTGGCGAAACGGCTCCTGGAGGGAGAGAGTCCGATCAGGATATGGCGGGAATTTCGTCGCATCTCCCAGATGGAGCTGGCAAGGCGCGCCGGGATCTCGCAGGCCTATGTCGCGCAGCTTGAGAGCGGCAGGCGGCAAGGCGGAATGCGCACCCTGAAGGCGATCGCCAGGGCACTGAATCTGGATCTGGAGGATCTCCTGCTCTGAGAACCTGACGGTCTATGTCCACCCTTCTGGCGTTGTTCTAACCATATCCAATCAGATTCACTGCATGAGACCACCGGCTCTCAGCAGTTCACGTACCGCACCGGATTCTGCCCACCCTTGCCGACGAAATGGCCGACATACCGATCGCGGATGTCCCCGGCGATTTCTCCCCGGAACTCCCATCTCCGGCCGTTCATCCAGGGCCCGGGGTCGCGGTACTCGTAGTGAAGCGTGCCGGCCGGCAGCCATTCGAGGATCCGGTAGACCTCGCGCACCACACCCTGATAGACGGCCATGGCGTAATCGGCCCTCTGCGCCCGCTTGCGTTTGACCACCCAGAATCCGCGCGTGGCCTCCTCCAGCTCGTCGGCCGGCATGTCGCTGCGGTAGAGCTGGTTGATGGTCAGGAGGATGGCCCGGTGCTCGACCTCCACCGGCCGGGCACGGTGCAGGTCGATCAGCTCTTGTAGCCGGATCCGGCCGTATGTCCCCTTGTGGAAACCCGATACCTTGTTCAGGAGGTTCTGCTTGCCGATGAGGTCGATGGCCGCGGCCTCCACCAGGGCGGCCTGGTCGTCCGTCATCCCGTAGCGCAGGATCTCGATGACCGGCTCCTGACCGGAGGCGCGGATCGCCGCGATCCGGTTCCCCATCTCATCGTTACTGTCCCGATCCAGATGCGCCAGCGCGCGCGGTCCCTTCCCCTTGCCGATGTAGAAGGGCTCGCCGTTCCTCGGGTCGAGGTAGACATAGACATAGCTGCCGAGCAGTGCCGCGACTTCGTCCGGTATGGGCTGCATGATCCCGCTCCTCCCTGTTTCCCTGATCAGGATCCCTTCGGCTCCTTCCGGTGACGGAAGAAGTCGACTTCCTCGTCGCTCGCGCAGCGCATCGCGGAGGTGCTAAGGGAGAGGTCGTGCCATGCCTCCGCGACACCCTCACCGGTATGTGCGAACTGGTACAGGGCGTCCCGGGTGACTCCGAGTGACCTTGCATCGTCGATGGCCTCGAAATCGGCTCCGAGGAAGACGAACTTCCAGCCGTTCTCCTGCTTCTCACTGATGAGCTGGGCCACCTCTTCCTTCTTGAACTCCCGGCTGGCGTTCTCCCTCCCGTCGGTCAGGACCACGAACAGGACCTGTCCGGGACGTGACTGTTCCGGGAGGTCGTCGATCTGGTCCTGCAGATCGAGGATCCCGTGGCCGATGGCGTCCAGCAGCGGGGTTGTGGCGCGGGGCTGGTAGGTCTCCCGGGTCAGTGGCGGGACCTCGGCGACGGGCAGGAAGCTGTGGATCACCTCGTAGGGATCCTTGCTGTCGAACTGGACCAGGGTCAGGGTGGCCCGCCCGGCCTGTGCCTGCTGATCCTTGAGGAAGGCGTTGAAGCCGCCGATGGTGTCGTCCCGGATCGCCTCCATGGAGCCGGTCCTGTCCAGGATGATGGTGATGTGCGTGTAGTCAGCGTCCATATCTCCTCCTGTGCGAGCGCGGTCGCAGGCTGTCGATGAGTTGCCAGTCTTGATGGCCGGGCAGCCGGCACTCCCAGAAGCGCCAGCCGTTGACCGGGCTGCCGCCGGTGATGGCCATGGCGGCGGCGGAGGCCGAGTCGTAGCCCTTGCCGTCGAGCACGAGCCGTCCCTCCTCGACCCGTGCGTGATAGGTCTCCCCCTTGTACACCGCCCGGAATTCGGTCCCCGGCGGGAAGCTCACCCCCTTGGTGGTCCAGCCTTCCGTTGCCGATGGCGCGCAGGCCAGTGCGTCCACCAGCGCCTCGCGCAGCGGGGCGATGTCTTTTCGCTGTGCGGGGGACAGGCCCAGCAGTTCCCGGATCACGTCGTTGTAGCTCACTTCCTCCCGCGGCCGGCGCAGGGTGAGTTCCTTGAAGACCTCGAAATCGACCTCAATGGTATACATCTCACTACTCCTGCATGGATTTGCATTAGTACTATAGTACTATTTTGCAGGAAAGCAAGAGGGGTCCTCCGGGTACCCCGGTTCAGTGCTTGAGCATGCGGATGTTCCGGGGATCGTCGATGACGACGCGGACCCGCTCCCCCGGCCGGAAACGGGACTGGATCCAGTCCCTCAGTGCCGCGCCTCCGAAGATCCTGGGGGCATGGGTCTGGGGATTGGCCTTGCGGTCGATCCTGCCGTGGATGGCGCCGGCCCTGCCTTCGCAGTGGATGGCGACCGATTCCCCGTGCCGGCCGAAATAGCGCTCGCAGTCGACCGGAACATTGAAGAAGCCCTTGCCGTAGTAGGTCCTGCCGAGCGTCAGGTCGAAGTGCGGCCTCAGGCCGGCAGGCGCGGCGGGTGGCGAATCCGCTGTTGGTTTTACCTCCGGCGGCCCGGCCGGTTCGGACGCCTTCCGGCCTTCGCCGGCAGCATTTTTGCGCGTCGCGGACTTCCTGTTGCCCGAGATGTTCCAGGGCGGCGCCAGCTCTCGGACGATGTCGTCCTCCAGCCCTGCGGCGAGATTCAGAT
>RFJX01000005.1 GCA_003694425.1 Gammaproteobacteria bacterium | reverse complement strand
GGCGAGGCCAGGGCCCTGCCCGTTGCGCGGGCCGCGGTGATTGGCGCGGGCACCATGGGCCGCGGGATCGCCATGGCGTTCGCCAACGGCGGTCTGCCGGTGACCCTGATGGACAAGGACCCGGCCCAGCTCGATCGCGCCCTGGAGGCGATCGCAGGCGATTACCGGGCCGCGGTGGAGAAGGGCCGGCTCGGGAATGACGAGGCGGCCCGCCGGCTCGGACTGATCCGGCGGGCCGGCGGCTATGAGGCGGTGGCGGATGCCGATCTGGTGATCGAGGCGGTATTCGAGGAGATGTCGATCAAGCAGGAGGTATTCCGGGAACTCGACCGGATCTGCAAACCGGAGGCAATCCTCGCGAGCAACACCTCCTCCCTCGACCTGAACCGGATCGCCGGCTTCACCTCCAGACCGGAGCGCGTGATCGGGCTCCACTTCTTCGCCCCCGCCAACATCATGAGACTGCTCGAGATCGTCCGCGGCGGGCAGACCTCGGACGAGGTGCTCAAGACGGGCCTGGAGCTCTCGCGAAGGCTGGGCAACACCGGTGTGGTGGTGGGCGTCTGCTACGGCTTCGTCGGCAACCGGATGTTCCTGCCCTACCTGCGGGAGGCGGAGCTGATGATGCTCGAAGGGGTCCCGCCCGAACGCATCGACGCCGTGGCCGTCGACTGGGGCATGGCGATGGGCCCGCATGCCGTCACCGATCTCTCCGGGCTGGATGTATTCCAGCGTCTCAACGCGGCCAATCCCGCGCGTCCTGACGATCCGGCCTGGTTCCGGGTCTGCGACCTGCTGTGCGAGGCCGGCCGGTACGGGCAGAAGAGCGGCGCCGGCATCTACCGCTACCAGGGGCGCAGGCCGCAGCCCGATCCGGAGGTGACCGAACTGGTCCGGCAGGAGGCGGAACGCCTTGGGATTCCCCGGCGGGAGATCGACGACAGCGAGATCCTGGAACGGCTGCTGCTGCCGATGATCAACGAAGGGGCCCTGATCCTCGAAGAGGGTATCGCCATCCGTTCCGGGGACATCGACGTGATCTACACCAATGGCTACGGCTTTCCCCGGCATCGGGGCGGTCCCATGTTCCATGCGGATCAGCAGGGCCTGGAGAAGGTCCTGGCCGGGATCGAGCGCTACCGGCAGCGCTACGGCGACCGGTACTGGAGGCCGGCGCCGCTGCTGGAACGACTGGCACGGGAGGGCAGCAGCTTCTCCGCCTGGTCCCGGGCGTCCGGTGCATGAGGGAGCGGGCGTGTCCGCCAGGCCTGCGGCACGGTGGTGGGAGCCCTCACCCCTCGTCCGGGAGCCGGTCAGCCCCCTGCAGGAGGAAGTCGGCAAAGGCCCGGTTGGCCCTCGAGAGATAGTCGCCCTTGCGCCAGGCAAGGCCGAAGGGGAGCCGGAACGCCGGCCTGAAGGGCACCCCGGCGAGCCGTCGTTCCTCCCGCAGGACGCAGCGCAGACAGACGCTCACCCCCTGGCCGGAGAGGACCAGTTCCTTCATCAGCTGGACGAGGTTCGTCTCGAAGCCGATCTCGGGCACCTCCCTGCAGCCGGCAAACATGCGATCCACGATCTCGCGCAGGAAGTACCCCTCCCGGTAGAGGATCAGCCGCTCTCCGGCCAGGTCATCCGCACCGACCCATTTCCTCCGTGCCAGCGGGTGCCCGGCCGGGATGCACAGCAGCATCTCCTCCTCCAGCAACGGGTGGGCCTCGAGCCCCGCCATCTCCTCGTCCAGCGAAACGATGCCCATGTCCACCCTGCCCTCCTCCAGGTGCTGCCGGATCAGGCGCGTGCCCTCGTCGATGATCACCAGCCGCAGGCCGGGATGGAGCTCCCGGAATCCGGCCAGGAGGGGGGGGAAGTGGTAGGCGGCCAGCATGGCCGGAATGCCGATCCGCACCTCCCCCCGGACCAGCTCCACCATCTCCTGCAGTTCGAGCCTCGCCTGCTGCGCCTGGGCGAGGAGTCTCGCGGCGTGGCGCAGCAGGACCTCGCCTTCCGCCGTCAGCCGCACCGAGCGCCGGTCCCTGCTGAACAGCCGCACACCCAGCTCCTCTTCGAGCTTGCGCACGGCGATGCTGACCGCCGACTGGGAGATGTAGAGCGATTGCGCCGCCCGGGCGAAGCTGCGGTGCTCCGCCACCGAGCGGAAGATCTCCAGTTTGCGAAGGTCCATGGAGTCAATTATATGTAACTTATCAAATCTATTTCAAAAATATATTTTACATATCAATCATTCTGCGCCTTAATTGGCGGGAGGCGGACAGACCAGAGGGAACACCGCGATCCACGGGTGTCCCCGCAGACAGACGGAGGTTGACGAGATCATGAACGGCAAACCGAGATTCGACTGGCAGGACCCCCTGCTGCTGGAGCAGGAGCTGAGCGAAGAGGAGCGGATGGTGAGCCAGACCGCCAGGCAATATGCCCAGGACCGTCTGCTGCCAAGGGTCACCGAGGCCTTCCGCAACGAGCACACCGATCCGGAGATCCTCCGCGAGATGGGTGACCTGGGGCTGCTCGGGGTCACCATCGACGGTTACGGCTGCGTGAACATGGGCTACGTCTGCTACGGTCTGATCGCCCGCGAGATCGAGCGGGTCGACTCGGGCTACCGTTCCATGATGAGCGTCCAGTCCAGCCTGGTGATGTACCCGATCCATGCCTACGGCACCGAAGAGCAGAAGGAGAAGTATCTTCCCCGCCTGGCCAGCGGCGAACTCATCGGCTGCTTCGGCCTGACCGAGCCGAACCATGGCTCCGATCCCGGCGGCATGGAGAGCCGGGCCAGGAAGGTGGATGGTGGCTGGCGACTGAACGGCAGCAAGATCTGGATCACCAACTCGCCCATCGCCGACCTCTTCATCGTCTGGGCGAAGGATGACGAGGGGGTGATCCGCGGCTTCATCCTGGAAAAGGGGATGAAGGGGCTCTCGGCGCCGAAGATCGAGGGCAAGTTTTCCCTGCGCGCCTCGGTCACCGGAGAGATCGTCATGGACGACGTGGAGGTACCGGACGAGAACCTGCTCCCCGGCGCGGCCGGACTCTCCGGCCCCTTCGGCTGCCTGAACCGGGCCCGCTACGGCATCGCCTGGGGAACCATGGGGGCGGCCGAGTTCTGCTGGCACGCGGCCCGCCAGTATGTCCTGGACCGCAAGCAGTTCGGCAGGCCACTGGCCGCGAACCAGCTGATCCAGAAGAAACTGGCCGACATGCAGACCGAGATCACCCTCGGGCTGCACGCCTGCCTGCGCCTCGGCAGGCTGTTCGACGAGGGCCGGGCCGCTCCGGAGGCCATCTCCCTGCTCAAGCGCAACAACAGCGGCAAGGCCCTGGAGATCGCCCGTATCGCCAGGGACATGCACGGCGGCAACGGGATCGTCGACGAATACCACGTGATCCGCCATGTGCTGAACCTGGAGTCGGTCAACACCTACGAGGGGACGCACGACATCCATGCGCTCATCCTCGGACGGGCCCAGACCGGCATCCAGGCCTTCACCTGCTGAGACGCCAGCGGTGCTGGAGGGGATCAGGGTGCTGGACATGAGCCGGGTCCTGGCGGGACCGTGGGCCGGCCAGATCCTGGCCGATCTCGGCGCGGAGGTGATCAAGATCGAGCGCCCTGGCAGCGGCGACGACACCCGCGCCTGGGGCCCTCCCTGGCTGCGCGATCCGCAAGGCGGGGAGACCGGTGAATCGGCCTACTACCTCTGTGCCAACCGGGGCAAACGGTCGCTGGCGGTGGACCTGACCCGGCCGGAGGGCCAGGAGCTGATCCGGCGGCTGGCCGCGAAGTCCGACGTCCTGATCGAGAACTTCAAGGCCGGCGGACTGAAGAGATACGGCCTCGACCATGATTCCCTCCACGCCCTGAACCCGGGGCTGGTCTACTGCTCCATCACCGGCTTCGGGCAGGATGGCCCGCGCGCCTCCCAGCCCGGCTACGACTACCTGATCCAGGCCCTGGGTGGGCTGATGAGCATCACCGGCGAACGGGACGGG
The DNA here is from genome assembly GCA_003694425.1 of Gammaproteobacteria bacterium. Lineage (GTDB taxonomy): Bacteria > Pseudomonadota > Gammaproteobacteria > J113 > J113 > J113. The sequence goes on along the minus strand of RFJX01000005.1, from coordinate 2,241 downwards.
CGCCCCGGGGCCGGCCCGCAGAAGGTCGGGGTCGCGATCACCGACCTCAGCACCGGGCTCTACGCGGTCATCGCCATCCTCGCCGCCCTGCTCCGGCGACAGGCGGACGGCCAGGGCGAATACATCGACCTGGCCCTGCTCGACGTGCAGGTGGCGACACTGGCGAATCAGGCCGCGAACTATCTGGTCTCCGGACAGGTCCCGCAGCGGCAGGGCAACGGTCATCCCAACATCGTCCCCTACCAGAGTTTCGAGACCGGAGACGAACCCCTCGTCGTCGCGGTCGGCAATGACGGACAGTTCTCGCGCCTCTGCGCCCTGCTCGGGGTCCCGGAGCTGGCCGCCGACCCCCGGTTCTCCACCAATGCCCGCCGGGTAGAGAACCGCGAGACGCTGATCCCGTTGCTGGCGGCGCGGTTCCGCACCCGCACGGCGGGCGAATGGCTGGAACTTCTGGAACAGAGCGGCATCCCCGCCGGGCCGATAAACACCATCGACAGGGTCTTCGACGATCCCCAGGTGCGTCATCGCCGGATGGTGCAGGAACTGCCCCATCCCGTGGCCGGCAGGGTTCCACTGGTGGCCAGCCCCCTGCGCTTCACCCGCCACGGGCCGGCCGACGTCGGACCGCCGCCGCTGCTGGGTGAGCACAGCGCAGAGGTGCTGGAGGAGCTGCTCGGGCTGGATCAGGAACAGATTGCCGCCCTCAGGCGGGAGGGCATCGTCCAGTGACGCATGACGGAAGGAGGTCCCGAAGATGAAGATACTGGTCGCGGTGAAAAGGGTCGTCGACTACCACGTAAGGGTCCTGCCGAAGGCGGATGGCAGCGATGTGGACATCGAACACCTGAAGATGTCGATGAACCCCTTCGACGAGATCGCGGTGGAGGAGGCCCTGCGCCTGAAGGAAAAGGGCGTCGCGGAGGAAGTGATCGTGGTCTCGATCGGCCCTGCCGCCTGTCAGGAGACCATTCGCACCGCCCTGGCCATGGGCGCGGACCGGGGCATCCAGGTGGAGGTCGGGCAAGCGGTGGAACCACTGGACGCGGCCCGGCTGCTGCAGGCGGTGGCGCAACGGACCGGACCCGGGATCATCCTGCTTGGCAAGCAGGCGATCGATGACGACGCCAACCAGACCGGGCAGATGCTGGCGGCCCTGCTCGGCTGGCCGCAGGGGACCTTCGCCTGCGCGGTGGAAGTGACGGGAGAGACGGTCCGGGTGGTCCGGGAGATCGACGGTGGGACCCAGACGGTGGAACTGCGGCTCCCGGCCGTCATCACCACCGACCTGCGACTGAACGAGCCACGCTATGCGAAGCTCCCCGAGATCATGAAGGCGAAACGCAAGCCGCTGGAGGTGCTCGATCCCGCCACGCTCGGCGTGGAACCGAGGCCGCGGCTGGAGCAGCTCCGGGTCTCCGAGCCTCCCGCGCGCAAGCCCGGGGTGGTGGTGGAGGATGTGACCGAACTGGTCGACAGGTTGCGCAACGAAGCGAGGGTTATCTGACATGAAGGCACTGGTCATAGCCGTCCATGACGACGACAGGGTCGATCCCGCCACCCTTTCGGCCATCACCGCGGCCCGGCAGATAACGCCCGCCGTCGACCTGCTGGTGGCCGGAAAGGACTGCGCCGGCGTCGCCCGGTCCCTCTCTGCCCTCGGCGGGATTGGTCAGGTGCTGCTGTGCGATCACGATGCCTGTGCCGGACACCTGCCCGAGAACGTCGCCCCGCTGGTCCAGCGACTCGCCCCGGGCTACAGCCACCTCCTCGCCCCGGCCACGACCGAGGGCAAGAACCTTATGCCGCGGGTCGCGGCACTGCTGGACGCCGCGCAGGTCTCCGAGATCATCGCCGTCGAGTCACCCGACACCTACCGGCGGCCGATCTATGCCGGCAACGTGATCGCCACGGTCCGGAACAGCGACCCGCTCCAGGTCCTCACCGTGCGCCCCACCGCCTTCGAACCCGCCGCCGCGGAAGGAGGCGAGACGGCCCCCGTCGTCGAGGTGAACGGAGTGGAAGATGCCGGTCTGTCGAAGGTGGTGGAGACCTGTCTCGCGGTCAGCGAGCGCCCGGATCTGGCAAGCGCCGAAATCGTCGTCTCCGGCGGCCGCGGGCTCGGCAGCAAGGAGAAGTTCGCCCTCGTCTACGAGCTGGCGGACCGCCTCGGCGCCGCGGTGGGTGCCACCAGGGCCGCGGTCGATGCCGGTTTCATCGGCAACGAGGCCCAGGTGGGGC
>RFJX01000048.1 GCA_003694425.1 Gammaproteobacteria bacterium | reverse complement strand
GCCTGCAGGCCAAATACGGCGCGGCGATGAAGCTGTGCAGCTTCGCCGTGGTCTCGGTCGGCTTCGAGCGCATCCTGTGGCGCCGGGTGCATTAGAAGCTTGGAAGCACTCTTACGACTGCGCCGCAAAGGCAACGGGCTCTTCACCTACATCCTGCTCAATGGACTGAACGACAATCCACGCGCCGACCTCGATGGCGACGGGAGTGTCGGCGTGGACCATCCCGACTATCGCTTGCGTGCATCCCCCAAGCCGGTCGGCGAACAGCCGCGACGACGAAACGGCAGGTGTGCCGCCCACTATCGGATACCCCAACCGAACCACGCCCCCTATCCCCCAAATGGGGGAATGGACAAACCGCCACGAACGGCCACCGTTCGCATCCGGGCTTACCGCCCGCGGCCGTGAAGTGGGTGTTGCATCATGCGTTCCTCTCTCCCCTCCGATCCCCCCTGCGGAACGCATGGTCCACCCACGTCAACACGACCAATGATGCCGAATTCGGCGACACTGGCATACGCCTATCCGAACGAACGCACCAAGGAGAACAATCAAATCATGAGACCCATTTTGTTGCTGATCGCGCTTTGTCTGACAGGTGCGCAAGGCGCCACCGCTGGCGAGAAGATCGAGCTGGCAAAAGACAGACCCTGGTCGATCGGATTGGAGGCCGGGGCGCTGAGCACTCTGGAGTTTTCTTATACCGGTTCTTTGAACGCCACTCGGGTCACCCGTCCCATCGGCATGATTACGATAGGCTATGACCTAGGCCCTCTAGGACAGTTCGAGTTTGGATTCGGCAAGGTCGGTGGAGGAGATAGGAGAGAGTCATTTCCTCCGGGCACGCAACTTTTGAATGGACAGGATGTGATCATCCGCACATCGTCGAGAAACCTCTTCTCAATGAAGGAAAGGCTTTCCCTGCGATTGACACGGAACTTCTATCTGACGGGCGGTGTGGGATTTGTATGGCTGAGCAAACCGAATGTCACGGCCGTCCCAACCAGCACGACGACGACAGAGGGGATGAACACGGTCAATACAAACATTCAGTTCTTCAACGGAACGGACGTCAGCGGACTGGCTGGAGGGGGATTTACCTTGCGCGCATCCGATCGCCTGAAAGCCCGCGCAGACATCTTCGCCTATAAGGGGTACTCGGGCACCGACTATTACGGGACATTTGGGCTCACGTATCAGTTCTGACCGGTCGCTTTCAACCGGTGCTCAGGAGGCGCATATGCATTTGGCTCGGATCCTGACCGCCATGCTCCTGCTGTCGATCACCTCCTGCGGAGGGGTCATGGAGAGAAGGCAGATCACATCGGGAAATCTCGACCAGGTGGAACAAAAGCTTTCCGGATCGACGGACGACGGCTCCCTGGTCAGGTTGAAGAACAGATGCATCATCTTCTACACGAAGAAAAAGTTTGCCCAGTTCGACGCCTGTTTCTCCCAGTACAGAAAGCGTTTCACCCCCGCCCGCAATGGGTTGCTGTTCCTGTCGGATTTCACAGGGGCTGGCGGCCAGGACGACTTCAGCTACTGGGACCTGTATGCGATGGAGGCAGAGCTGGCTCTGGCGCTGCAGAAATATCGCAGAGCCATCGACCTGTCCTACAAGTCGATCAATGAACTGACGCACAGCCAAATGCACATCACTTTCCAGAGAATGGCATTGCTCACGACCTTCGGGCTGCCGAGCCCGCTGCTGACAGGGGCTGTTGCGGCGATCCGCGCGCACCGACCGGACGACTACAAGGAATTCATGGATGCACTGAACGAGCTGGGTGAAGAGTCCGAAAGCTTCTTCAGGGGGAATCCGGGATTAGCCCGGGAATACCACATGATCCAGGCCAGAATTTTGTATGAAAACGGCGAATACCAGAAAGCCAGGTCGTTCATCGATAAAATCCAGATAGGATGGCTTGAAGGGAAGTTCGATTACGGCGATGTCATCCGTGTCTATAAGAGCGCACTCGAAGGCAAGATCTACTTTGCGTTGGGAGACTACGAAAAGGCGGGAGAAGCTTACGGGCTGGCACTGAAGAATCCACATTTCAGGAACCTGGATTCCTCCATGATCTGGCAATCCTACCATCAGGCTGCCCTGATCGAGCGATCCATGGGAGATGATCGACAAGCCATCGATTATCTGAGGGAGGCCATCCGGGAGATCGAATCCCAGCGTGCCAGCATCCATGCGGAATCCGGCAAGATCGGATTTGCCGGGGACAAACAGAGGGTCTATTCGGATATTGTCACCGCCCTGATGGACGAAGGCGCCTTTGACGAAGCCTTCGCCTATGCGGAGCGAGGCAAGGCGCGGGCTTTGGTGGACATGCTGGCGAGCAAGAAGAAGTTTGCCGGCGGCGGCGAGGCAGCGAGCGTGGAGGAGCAGAATCGGCTGCTGGCCCAGCTGGATGCGGCGGAGGTGAAGGCCTATGCGATGAACAGCGGCGAGGCGGAGCGTTCGTCCACCCGCAGCATTGCGATCAAGGCGCGGACGACACTGGCGCAGCAGGCGCCGGAGCTCTCCTCGCTGGTGACCGTGGAAGCACCGGATGTAAAAGAGATTCAACGCCTTCTTCCGAAGGCTGAAACCCTGATCGAATACTATGGCTCGGGCGATGATCTGTTTGCCTTTGTTGTCACCGCCGAAGGCATCCGTGGCGTGAAACTGAACGGCAAGGGTCTGGATGCGGAGGTTCGCGCGTTCCGGCAGGCGATTCTGGATGTGAAGAGCCCGGCCTACCGGCAAAGCGGACAGCGGCTCTATGCCCGCCTGATCGCGCCTGTGGCATCGGGCATCCACACGAAGAACCTGACCATCGTGCCGCATGGGGCATTGCATTATCTGCCGTTTGCCGCGCTGACCGACGGCGGACAGTTCCTGATCGATCGTTACAACGTTCGGATTCTGCCTTCGGCCTCGGTGATGAAGTTCCTCAAGGCGCACCGGAACAAGGCGGGCTCGATGCTGGCCTTTGGCAACCCCGATCTGGGCGATGCCAAATACGATCTGCCGTTTGCCCAGAAGGAGGCGCAGGCGGTCTCGAGCGAGGTTCCGGGGGCGAAGCTGCTCTTGAGGGGTCAGGCGACGGAGACGGCGGTGAAGGCGTACGGCAAGGCGTTCCGCTACCTTCACTTTGCCTCGCATGGAGTGTTCAACCCGGAGAAGCCGTTGCAATCGGGTCTGCTGCTGGCGAAGGATGATCAGAACGACGGCATGCTCACGGTGGGCGAGCTGTACGACCTCAACCTCAATGCCGATCTGGTGACGCTTTCGGCCTGTGAGACCGCGTTGGGCAAGGTGGCCAACGGTGATGACGTGGTCGGCTTTACGCGGGGCTTTCTCTATGCCGGCGCCAGCTCCATCGTCTCCAGCCTCTGGCAGGTGGACGATGCGGCGACCTCCGATCTGATGACCGGCTTCTACAAGAACCTGGCACGAGAGGATAAACGCGCCGCCCTGCGCGACGCCCAACTGGCCACCAAGGCGAAATATCATCATCCGTACTACTGGGCCGCCTTCCAGATGACCGGGGCGGTGGAATAAATCCGGAGGCACGCTACTGCGGTTGAAACTGCATGGCGGGTGTGTTCCGTCGTATCAGCAAGATGGATGCGGGCTTCGCGGTAGGACGACGTCACAATCTGACAAACGGCACTCGAGCTCTGGCACCATGGCCGAATGCGGCATCGAACTTGATCCCACTACGGATTCGATCGTAGGATAGGGCTTTTGGTGCATCATGGACCGGGGTGCGGACGAGGAGGCCGGACGGTGATACGAGGGTTGTTGGCATGTTGCCTGCTTTTGCTGGCGCCGCCGGGGTCGGCGGAGGCCGGCCGCGGCATCACGGTGCAGCTCAAGACGAGCGAGCGCACCGGGGCACCCGATGCCGGCAGCGTGCAGTTGTACACCCACAGCTACGCACTGGTTGTCGGCATCAACCATTACCACGGCGGATGGCCCCGCCTGAGCAAGGCGGTGGAGGATGCCCAGGTCGTTGCCGAGGCGCTGCGTGCCAAGGGCTTCGAGGTCACCCTGAAGCGCGATCTCGATTCGGAGAAGCTGTACCGTGCCTTCAAGCAGTTTTTCGCCATCAAGGGGGCCGATCCGGATGCGCGGCTGCTCCTCTGGTACGCTGGCCATGGGCACACGATCGATGGTGAGGGGTATCTGGTTCCCGCCGATGCCCCGCCGGCGACCAGTCCGGCGTTCAAGGTCTTCGCCATCCCCATGCGCGATTTCGGCTCACTGGTGCGCATGGCCAATGCCAGGCACGTGCTCTCCATCTTCGATTCCTGCTTCTCCGGCACGATCTTTCAGGCGCGCGCAGGTGCGGCCCCGACGGCGATCACCCGAAAAACCATCAAGCCGGTGCGGGAGTTCCTGACCAGCGGCGACGCCGGCCAACAGGTGCGCGACGACGGATCGTTTCGCGAGTACTTCATCCGCGCCATCAGCGGCGAAGAACGGGCGGACTTCAACAACGACGGTTATGTCACGGGTGAGGAGCTGGGGCTGTTTATGGCCCAATCCATCGCAGCGCTCACCAACGCCGCCCAGACGCCCAGGTTCGGCAAACTGCAGGATGTGCGCTTCAACATGGGCGATTATGTCTTCCGCCTTCCCGGAGGGGCGATGCCGACAGACCGAGCTCCGGATGGAAGTGCATCTCCGCCGGTGATCGGGGCGGAGAGCGCCTCGATCGAGCTGGCGTTCTGGAATAGCATCAAGGAGAGCCGCGATCCAGCGATGTTCACGGCCTACCTGAAGAAGTTCCCCAACGGCACCTTCGCGGAGCTCGCCCGCATCAAGGCCGAACGGCTGGCGACCCTCTCCTCCCCGAGGGCGGCGAGGCTGGCGATGCGCAAACCGGCGCGGGCAACCCGCCCCCCGAAGATCGATCTACGCGAGTTGTCATGCAGGGTGTGTCACGCAATCAAGCGGCGCAAGGTCGGGCCCTCCTTCGCCAGGATCGCACAGGCCTACGGAAGCCCCGAAGCGCTGGCGCAGATGTTCCGGAACGGCTTCCGCCCGGAGGAGATTCGCCTGCCCGCATGGCGCAGAAAGGTTCCGATGATGGTGGGCCAGTTCCGCCGCCAGATCCAGGGGCACGAGGAGGCGGTCGCCTACGCGCTCTTCTCCGCGGTGGAGCGGGGACGGTTTTGAAGCCGCGCCCGGCGATCCCTTCCGTACCGCCACGTCGGTGGCGACACGACCTGCCGTTTGCGGTGGCGGTCTCGCTCCTTTCGCTCTGCGCGCCCCCGGCCCATGCAGGCCAGTCCACGATCCTGATCGCCCAAGGCATGGGATGCACCAGCCTCGACACATCCCGTCGGCAAGCGGAACACCTTGCGGTCGAGGATGCCAAGCGCAACGCGCTGGAAGAGGCGGGCACACACATCCGCACCGCCACCATGGTCAAGGATCTCGCGGTCCAATCGGACCTGATCCACTCCTTCGCCCGCGCGTCGGTGCGGCTGATCAAGCGGTTGCGCGAGCAGTGGGAGAAGTCCGGCCGGATGGACAGCTGCCTCCATCTGACCGTGCAGGCGGAGGTGATCCCCGAACCCGAGGCGATGCAGCGGATCGCCCGGAAAGCGGCCGACGATCCCAATGCTCCCTTGAACGTCCGGCTCTGGGTCGATCACAAGGACGGCAACTACCACCGGGGCGAGCAGATGCGGATCTATCTCAAGGGCAACAAGCCGTTCTTCGCCAGGCTGGTCTACCGGGACGCCGCCGGCCACCTGCTGCAGCTCCTGCCCAACCCCTACCGCCGGGACGACTATTTCCGGGGAGGCGTGGTCTATGCCGTCCCCGGGGGCAAGGATCGCTTCGCGCTGGAGGTCTCGCCTCCCTTCGGCGAGGAACAGATCACCCTCTACGCCAGCACGGCGCCGGGCGGCAGGCTCGATCTGCGCGATGCCGGTCCCGTCTATGAGGTGGCGACGGCGCCGAAGGACGTAGCCATCCGGACCCGCGGCATCACGATCAAACAGGTGGCGGCAAGTGCAAGCGGAGGGGCTGGAGGAGGGGGAGGCGCCCCGGCCGAGTTCGCGGAGCGCTCGGTCACCGTCCATACCGCCAGATAGCTGAAAGTGCATGGCGGCCCCCGCCCCGCGCTGGAGCATGCATCGACCGCCGTGAAGCCCACAAGTCCCGGGACGACGAATGTGCTGGACCCGGCCCCGAATGTGCTGGACCCGGCCCCGAATGTGCTGGACCCGGCCCCTGCAACAGGTGTTGCGGCGAATGGGTGGGAAAGGTAGGCTGCCAACGAACAGCCAGCTGTTTCCATGGTCAAGCCGGGCCGGACCCCCGGCATCCCCCCCGGCATCAAAGTCCAGCCCGAGGGTCCGCGTCACGAGAGGAGGGAAAGAGCCTGACCTCGAACACCGACCTGATCCCCATGACCGACCTCCCGGAACAGATTGGGGTTTCCGATCTGTTCCACCACACCGTCGCGCATCGACACAACCAGGGCGGGAATGATGGTTTCGCAAGAAGCCGGCATCGCGGCGTTGGCGTACCGCGCAAATCAAGAACTTGCGTATGCAAGCGATGGATTGGTAAGGGGAGCGAAGAACGCGATCTTCGCTCCCCGTCGGGCAGAACGTCCATGGAGGGACGTTTTGCGGTGGGATTCCCAATGGATCCCGCCGGCGGAGGAATGCAAAGCGTCCGTCACGGGCCCTGACCCATGCTAAAGCTGATCTTCTTCCTCTTTCTCGTTCTGCCGCTGGTCGAGCTCTATCTACTGATCGAGATCGGCGCCGGCATCGGCGGGCTGACCACCATCGCCCTCTGTCTGCTCACCGCGGCCATCGGCGGCCTCTTGGTGCGATTTCAGGGGCTGCAGACCCTGTTCCTGGCCCAACGCCAACTGGCCAGCGGTCAGATTCCCGCCGAGGCGGGGTTGCACGGCATGCTGATCGCCTCCGCCGGCGTACTGCTCTTCCTTCCCGGCTTCGTCACCGATACCATTGGCTTCCTGCTCTTGATCCCGGCACTGCGCCGGCTGGTGATCGATCTGCTCTTCAGCGGACCGCGACCACCGGGAGGCGGTCGGAGCGGAGACGACGGCATCGTCGATGCCGAGATCATTGAAATCGAGACCCGCCGGATCCCATAATAGGCGATATCGAACCGATAGCACATGATGGTTTCGCAAGAAACCATCATCGCGGCCACGGACGGCCGCGCAAATCGGTCGGTTGTGTATGCAACCGACTGATTTGTAAGGGAATCGAAGACCGCGATCTTCGATCCCCGTCAAGCAAAAAGTCCATGGAGGGACTTTTTGTCGATGCGATTCTATATGAACCAACCAACCATCTCGTCACCACCGTCGAGCGCCGTCGATGCCCGCATCGCCTTTATCGGCCGCACCTACGGCATGCTGGCGCTCTGTGTCGCCTCAGGCAGCGCCGGCGCCTGGCTGGCCCAGGGGCTCGCCTTCCCGCTGCAGCACCCCTTCCTCATGCTCCTCATCATGATCGGCGGCATCTTCGCCGTGCAGGCGGTGCGCCACACCCCCGGGGTCAACCTCATCGCGCTGCTCGCCTTCGGGGCCATCACCGGGCTCTCCATCGCTCCGTTAGTCGGCATGGTCGCCGCCCGCTCCGGCATGCTGGTCGTCCAGGCCTTCCTCACCGCGGCGGTCGCCTTCGTTGCGTTGAGCGGCTACTGCTTCGCCTCGCGCCGCGACTTCTCCTTCATGCGCGGCTTCGTCATCGTCGGCCTGATCGCGGTGCTGGTGCTGGGGATCTCCAACCTCTTCTTCCAGTCGCCCGCCTTCGCCCTGGCCATCGCCGGCATGAGTGTCGTCCTCTTCTCCGCCTTCATCCTCTACGACACCGCCCAGGTACTGCACCACTACCCCAACGAGGAGTACATCGCCGCAGCACTCACCCTCTATCTCGACCTCTTCCTGCTGTTCGAGAACCTGCTGTTGCTCTTCGGCGGACTGGGCAGCGACGACTAGGCGGAAGAGGTTGGCACGCTCCGATCAGGAGTTCCGCCGCTACAGCGCCGTCGACCGGGCCATCGCTCATCTCGACCATGCGCTGAACAACATCTTCTGCCGCCAGCAGAGCCGGCGCCCCTACCCGGCCGACGACCAGCCGGAGGGGATCACCGGTGCCGGCGCACGTGCCGCCGCCGCCGGAATGATGCGGGTCAACCACGCCGGCGAGATGGCCGCGCAAGCGCTCTACCAAGGGCAGAGCCTGACCGCGCGCGATCCCGAACTGCGCCGCCGTCTGATGCAGGCATCCGAGGAGGAGAGCGACCACCTCAACTGGTGCCGACGCCGACTGGACGAGCTCGACGCCGCTCCGTCGAGGCTCGACCCGTTCTGGTATGTCGGCTCCCTGGCTATCGGCATCGCCGCCGGCATCGCCGGCGACCGCTGGAATCTCGGCTTCCTCGCCGAGACCGAGCATCAGGTGGTGCGCCACCTCGACGACCACCTCCAACGCCTGCCGCCGGAAGACGCCCGCAGCCGGGCCATCGTCGAACAGATGCGACAAGACGAGCTGGGCCACGCCGAACTGGCCGAATCGCTCGGCGCAGCCAGGCTGCCCGGACCGATCCGGCGGCTGATGCAGATCACCTCCAAAATCATGACCACCACCGCCGAGCGTATCTGATCACGGCCGATTGCGGCTCGGGGTATTGCCTTCCCAACAATCAAGACTAGAATACTCCTCATTTGGGTGGGGTAGGCCTCCTCCCG